>CAMDOY010000005.1 GCA_945903655.1 Rhizobium sp. Q54
AACCTATCGGGGCCGCGAGATCATCTCCATGCCGCCTCCGTCATCGGGCGGCGTGCATGTGATCGAGATTCTCAATATACTCGAAGGCTTCGACATCGGCGCCCTCGGCCATAATTCGGCGGCGACGATTCATCTGATGGCCGAGGCCATGAAGCTCGCCTATGCTGATCGCTCGAAATATCTGGGCGATCCTGATTTTGTGAAGGTGCCCGTCGCGGGCCTCACCTCCAAGGCCTATGCGGAAAAGCTGCGCGCGCTGATCTCGCTGGAACGCGCGCGCCCCTCCGCCGATATTGGGCCTGGGTCGCCTTACGAGAGCGATCAGACGACCCATTATTCGGTGGTGGACGCGCAGGGCAATGCGGTCTCCAACACCTATACGCTGAACTTCTCCTATGGGCTGGGTCTGGTGGCGCCGGGCACGGGCGTGTTGCTCAACAACGAGCTCGACGACTTCGCCGCGCGCGAGGGCGCCGCCAACGCCTTCGGCCTCACGGGCGGCGACGCCAATGCGCCGGGACCGCGCAAACGGCCCCTGTCATCCATGAGCCCGAGTTTTGTTTTCGAGGATGGCGCCCTCCGGCTGGTGACGGGCTCACCCGGCGGCTCGCGCATCATCAATATCGTGTTGCAGATCATCATGAATGTGATCGACCACAAGATGAACGCGGCGGAAGCTACCGAAGCGCCGCGCATCCATCATCAATGGTTGCCCGATGAGTTGCGCGTGGAGAAGGGCCTCTCGCCTGACACCGTGCGCCTGTTGGAAAAGCTCGGCCACAAGGTCATGCTGATGCCCGTCATCGGCTCGACGCAGACCATCGAGCGCGCGCGAGGACAGCTGGCGGGTGCGGCGGATACGCGCCAGCGGGGCACAGGCGTGGCGGGATATTGAAGGGCCGCGCCCCGTCCTGATGGATAGCTTGCGCCAGATTCACCCTCGTGAATCGCCTCAGTTCATGGTGATCTTGTTTTCCAGAACGATCTTGTTCCAGCGCACCACTTCACCCTGCACAAAGGCGTCGAAGGCTTCGGGTGCGCCGGGCGTCACCACCAGACCCTCCGGTTCCACGCGCCGCTGAAACTCCGCTTTCTGCACCACGCTGTTGAGGGTTGCGTTCAACTTCATCGCAATCTCCCTGGGCGTGCCCGCAGGCGCGTAAACGCCATACCAACCATCCACCACATAGCCGGGCAGGCCCTGCTCGGCGATAGTGCTTACACCCGGCAAGGGCGATTTGCCCGCAGGCGCCGTGCTGGCGATGGCGTGAAACTGCCCGGCGTTGATGAGCGCGGTTGCGGCGGCCGAGGTCGGCCACATCAGATCCACCTGTTCGCTGAGCACATCTTGCAGCGCCTGCGCGACGCCGCGATAGGGCACATGAACAATATCGACGCCGCCGAGATTCTTGAACAACTCGCCCGCCAGATGGGCGGAGGTGCCGATGCCCTGCGACGCATAGGTCAGCGAGCCCGGCTTCTCCTTGCTTGCCTTGATGATGTCGCCAACCGTCTTCAGCTTCGATTTCGGCGAGGTGACGAGCACGTTATAGGAACGACCGATCAAGCCGATGGGCTGAAAGGCTTTGGCCGTGTCATAGGGCATTTTGGCTTGCAGGCTGGGGTTCACCGCATGGGCGAAGGAGGCCAGCACCAAGGTGTAGCCATCAGCGGCGCTCTTGGCGACATAGTCCGTCCCTATCAAGGTGCCGCCGCCCGGCTTGTTCTCGATGATGACGGCCTGGCCCAAGGCTTCCGCCATGCCCTGGCCAACCAGCCGCGCAACCAGATCGACGCCACCGCCCGGGGGAAAGGGGACGACCAGTTTGATGGTGCGGTCTGGATAGTCCGCCTGCGCAGGCAAGGCCCACAGGAGTCCGCCAACAAGGGCCGCGCCAAGTTTCATCATTCCCCGCATGTCTCCGCCCTCGCTCGCAAATCAAACGCCGCGAAGGTAATTCATGCCCTTGCGCAGAACAAGCCGAGACGCCTGGCCTGCTCGCCCCGCCCCATATTGATATGGGTCATGGCCGCGCCCCCTGACGCCTGAGATCCTGCCCCATCTTTCCACATGCGCTATGCAAACTGGCGCGATCCCAGGGGGTGGAATTGATGACCTGCATCGCCACGCGCGGCGCCTTTCAATTCGACTTGGCCATAACAATCAAAGAGTCGCGCGCTACCCGAAAGTCTTACGCTGCAAACCACCTTTGCTTGATATGGATCAAGTCGATCTCAGGCCTTTCGTGGCCATCGTGGGCCTAGCAATCCGCTCCCATAGGGAATTCGCATGTTGATCAACGCCAGCAGAAAAGCCATGCACGGTGGCGAGCTTGGCCTTTTGCTTTTCTTCGCGACGACCACAGTGCTTTGCCTGATCATCGCCGCCCAGACGACCGAAGGCCCCTTCGCCTTTCACGCTGCGCTTGCGACAGCAGCAAGCATCGCCGCCATCTTCGCCATCTTCAACCGATACTTCGAGCGCCCCGCCGAGCCTGCGCCGCTCGAAATCGACGGCAAGCCCAACTATAATTTCGGCCCTGTGAAATTCACCACCATCGCCGCGATTTTCTGGGGTTTCGCGGGCATGGCGGTGGGCCTCATCATCGCCATGCAACTGGCCTTTCCGGATCTGAACGTCGAGCCTTGGCTGAATTTTGGCCGCGTGCGGCCCTTGCACACCTCCGCCGTGATCTTCGCCTTTGGCGGCAACGTCCTGCTGGCGACCTCCTTTTATGTGGTGCAGCGCACGAGCCGCGCGCGCCTTGCGGGCGATCTGGCGCCCTGGTTCGTGGCGCTGGGATATAATTTCTTCATCGTCATCGCGGGCACCGGCTACCTGCTGGGCGTTACCCAGGGCAAGGAATATGCGGAGCCCGAGTGGTACGCCGATCTCTGGCTGACCGTGGTCTGGGTGGCCTATCTGCTGGTGTTTCTTGGCACCCTGGCGCGGCGCACGGAGCCGCATATCTATGTCGCCAACTGGTTCTATCTCGCCTTTATCGTGACGGTGGCTGTTCTTCACCTTGGCAATGGTCTGGCGCTGCCGATTTCGATGTACTCCTCCAAATCCTACATCGCCTGGTCAGGCGTGCAGGACGCCATGTTCCAATGGTGGTACGGGCACAATGCGGTGGGCTTTTTTCTGACCGCCGGCTTCCTCGCCATCATGTATTATTTCATCCCCAAACGGGCTGAGCGGCCGGTCTATTCCTATCGCCTGTCGATCATTCACTTCTGGGCCGTGATCTTCCTCTATATCTGGGCGGGCCCGCATCACCTGCATTATACGGCGCTGCCCGATTGGGCGCAGACGCTGGGCATGACCTTCTCGATCATGCTGTGGATGCCCAGTTGGGGCGGCATGATCAATGGACTGCTGACGCTCTCGGGCGCCTGGGACAAATTGCGCACCGACCCGGTGCTGCGCATGCTCGTCGTCTCCGTCGCCTTCTACGGCATGGCCACTTTCGAAGGGCCGATGATGTCCATCAAGGCCGTCAATTCCCTGTCGCATTATACGGACTGGACCGTGGGCCATGTGCATTCGGGCGCGCTGGGCTGGAACGCCTATGTCTCCTTCGGCGCCATCTATTGCCTTGTGCCATGGCTGTGGAATCGTCGTGAGCTCTATTCGCTCAAACTGGTGAACTGGCACTTCTGGATCTCGACCATCGGCATCGTGCTCTACATCACGGCCATGTGGGTCTCGGGCATCTTGCAGGGGTTGATGTGGCGCTCCTACACGGCCCTTGGCTATCTCGAATATTCCTTCATCGAAACGGTCGCGGCCATGCATCCCTTCTATGTCATCCGGGCGCTCGGCGGCTTTCTGTTCCTTCTGGGCTATATGCTGATGATCTATAATGTCTGGATGACCATCCGTTCGAGCGATGCGGTTAGTCCCGCCGCCGCGCGCGCACCCTCCCTCCAGCCTGCGGAATAGGAGAGCGCCATGAGCAACCCGGCCCCCGCGCAAAGCCTTTGGGCGCGTCATGCGAAAATCGAAACCAATTCCATTCTGCTGCTGATCGGAATCCTCATCGCGATTTCGTTTGGCGGCCTCATCGAGATCGCGCCCCTGTTCTATCTGCAGAGCACGGTCGAAAAGGTCGAGGGCATGCGCCCCTATACGCCGCTGGAGCTGGCGGGCCGCAACATCTATGTCCGCGAGGGCTGCTATCTCTGTCATTCCCAGATGATCCGCGCCCTGCGCGACGAGGTCGAACGCTACGGCAACTATTCCCTGGCCGCCGAGAGCATGTATGACCATCCCTTCCAATGGGGCTCAAAGCGCAACGGTCCTGACCTCGCGCGCATTGGCGAAAAATACTCCGATGATTGGCATCTGGCCCATCTGAATGAACCTCGCGCGCTGGTCCCGCAGTCCATCATGCCCAGTTATGCTTTCCTCTCCCGCACGCCGCTTGAGTATCGCGCAATGGCCGATCATTTGCGCGTGCTGCGCACAGAAGGCGTGCCCTATTCGGACGAGATGATCGAACAATCGCTGGCGGATGTGCGGACCCAGGTTGATCCGGACTCGGCTGGGGCGGATGCTTTTTTGAAGCGCTATCCAAAGGCCAAGCTTCGCAAGTTCGACGCCAGCCATCGTGAGATCACAGAAGCGGAAGCGCTCATCGCCTATCTGCAGATGCTGGGCACGCTCGTTGATTTCAAGCTCTACGACAACAAAGCCAACCTGCGTTGAGGCGATCCCATGGCGAACACATATGAATGGCTCGCGCGCTTCGCGCAATCAGCCGGAGTTCTTTACTTCATCGCCCTGTTCATCGTGGTGCTGATTTACGCCCTGCGGCCCGGCAACAAGGACACATTCGATCACGCGGCTCGCGCACCCCTGCGGGAGGACTGAGAGATGAGCGCTCCCAAGCACGGCGAAATCGATCCCATCTCCGGCCAGGGCACCACTGGCCATGAATGGGACGGCATCAAGGAACTAAACACGCCGCTGCCGCGCTGGTGGCTGTGGACTTTCTACGCCTGCATCCTCTGGTCGGTCGGTTACTGGATCGTCTATCCATCCTTTCCCTTGATCTCCGGATTTGCCCCCGGGTTTGCAGGCTATTCTTCCCGAGGCGCGGTGATGGCCGAGATCGACTCCGTGAGGGCGCGCCGGGCCGATGCGGCCGCTGGACTCGCGTCCGCAAGCCTGACGCAGATCCGCAACGATCCAAAGATGCTGGAGATTGCGCTGGCCCAGGGCAAGACCGCCTTTGGCGACAATTGCGCGCCGTGCCATGGCGCAGGCGGCGCGGGCGCGAAAGGCTTTCCGGTGCTCGCCGATGACGACTGGTTATGGGGAAATTCCCTCGACGAGATGGCCGCGACGATCACACATGGCATTCGGGCAGCGACGGATGATCAGACGCGCTCGACCATGATGCCCGCTTTCGGGAAAGACGGATTGCTCAAGCGCGACGAAGTTGCGGCTGTCGCCAATCATGTGCGCGTTCTGGGCCAACTGGAGCCGGAAAAAGGCGCCAACCTCGCGCTTGGAGCCAACCTTTTCTCCGAGAACTGCGCCGTCTGTCACGGCGCAGAAGGCAAGGGCGACCGCAGCCTTGGCGCGCCCAATCTCACGGACGCCATCTGGCTTTACGGCTCCGATGTGGCCGCCATCAGCGCCACGATCCACAATCCCCGCAATGGCGTCATGCCCGCGTGGCGCGACCGGCTGGATCCCGTGACGATCAAATCGCTGACCCTTTATGTGCAAAGTCTGGGTGGCGGGCGGTGAACATGAGCGAAACGGGCGCGGACTATGATGGGCCCCTCTATGCGCCTGCGAAGAAGGTTTTTCCACAAAGCGTGAAGGGAACCTTCCGCAGGATCAAATGGGCTCTCCTCGTCTTTTGCCTTAGCGTCTATTATCTCCTGCCCTTCGTGCGCTGGAACCGCGGGCCTGGCATGCCGGACCAGGCGGTGCTGGTGGATCTTGAGCATTCGCGGTTCTATTTTTTCTTCATCGAACTGTGGCCGCAGGAGGTCTATTATTTCACGGGCCTCTTGATCCTCGCAGCCCTCGCCTTGTTCCTCTCCAACGCGCTGTTTGGCCGCGTCTGGTGCGGTTATTTTTGCCCGCAGACCATCTGGACCGATCTGTTCTTGCAGGTGGAGCGCCTGATCGAGGGCGACCGGCGCGAGCGCATGATGCTGGACGCTGCGCCATGGACCGGCGACAAGGTCCGCAAGCGCGTGCTCAAACATATGGTCTGGCTCGCCATCGCCTGGTGGACCGGCGGCGCATGGTTGCTCTATTTCGCCGATGCGCCCACGCTGGTGCGAGACCTCGCGACCTTCCAGGCGCCCATGACCGCCTGGATCTGGATCGGCGTGCTGACCTTCACAACCTATGCGCTCGCCGGTCACATGCGCGAGCAGGTCTGTCTTTACATGTGCCCCTGGCCGCGCATTCAGGCGGCGCTGACGGATCCTGACGCCTTGAACGTCGCCTATCGCGCGGATCGTGGCGAGCCGCGCATGTCCCTCAAGGAGAGCACGCGCATCCGCGCCAAGGGCGAGCGCGCCGGCGATTGCATCGATTGCTTCCAGTGCGTGGCTGTTTGCCCCACGGGCGTGGATATCCGCGAGGGCTCGCAACTCGGCTGCATCCAGTGCGGTCTTTGCATCGACGCCTGCGATTCCGTCATGGCGAAGATCGGCAGGGCGCCGCGTCTCATCGCCTATGACAATGACGAGAACAGCAAGCGCCGCATGGCCGGTCGCTCCATGGCCTTTCGCCAGGTGCGCGCGCGCACGGTTCTCTATGCAGGGCTCATCGCCCTTGTGGGGGCGGTCATGCTCTACGCGCTCGCCACTCGCGCCCGCTTCGCGCTCAGCGTGCTGCATGAGAAGACGCCGCTGTTCGTCACCCTCAGTGACGGGAGCATCCGCAACGCCTATACTCTGCGCTTCTCCAACAAATGGGCGCAGAAGCGCGACTTCGAAATCGCTGTCGGCGGATTGCAAGGCGCCTTGGCGCTGAGCCCCGATCTGCCGGATGGGGCGGGAAGCCCCTTGAAGGTCAGCGTGGAGCCCGACTCGACCCGAGCCATTCGCATTTTCGTCACGGCGCCAAAGGGCTTGAAGATCGACAAGTTCAGCAGCATCACCTTCGTCGCGCGCGATCTTGGAAACGCCGAGACCGTGCGCGTCGACGATCATTTCTTCGCGCCGTGACCCTGAACGACGGACCACCCCTGAGGAGTGGAGACCATGCCCTTGAAGGCTGAGATCGCAGACCATCGGACAGCTTCGGCGCTCACGGGCAGGGGCGTGTCGCTCTGGCTTGGCGGGTTCTTCTGCGCGATCGTGCTGGCCAATCTGGCGCTCACTTACTTTGCGTTGCGCACCCTGCCAGGCGGGGTGCTGGAAAATTCCTGGGACGCCAGCCAGAACTGGAATCAGCGCATCGCCGCCTCGCGCGCGCAGACCCAGCGGGGCTGGAGCGCGCAAGCGAGCCTGCGCGCGGAGGGCGAAGGCGCCCGCATAGACTTCGCGCCGCAGGATCGCGATGGCGCTTTTGTTCCGGGTTTGCTGGTGGAGGCGGTGCTGGAGCATCCCTCCGACCGGCGTGCTGACCGGCGCGCGACGCTGCGGCTGGACGATAAGGATTATGTGGGGCTCATCGCCGACGCCCCCGCTGGCGACTGGATCTTGCAAATCAAGGCGAGCCTTGACGGCGAAGTTCTCTACGCCACGCGCAATCGCATCTCCTTGCGGCGAGGGCCAGCGAAAGAGGCCGCCAAATGAGCGTCGAGCAGGATTTCTCCGTCTTTGTGCGCCATCCCGCGCGCGGCGTGGCGGCCATGGATCTGGTCGTCGAGGGCGTCCATTGCGGCGGTTGCATGACGACCATTGAAAAGGGGCTCAAAGCCCATCGCGGCGTGCGCAGCGCGCGGGTCAATCTCGCCAGCAAGCGCGTCACGGTGGAATGGGACGAGGGCGCCATGAAGCCCGGCTCCATCGTGGAGCGGCTGGACGAATTGGGTTTCCCCGCCTGGCCCTTCGCGCCCGAGGCCGCTGGCGGGGCGGAAGCGAATGAAGAGCGCCGCCTGCTGCGCGCGCTGGGCGTCGCCGCCTTCGCCATGATGAACATCATGCTGTTGTCGGTGTCCGTCTGGTCGGGCGACCTGTCGCCCGCAACGCGCGACATGTTCCACTGGATCTCCGCGCTGATCGCGCTGCCTGCGGTCGCCATCGCCGGGCGCCCCTTCTTTGACAGCGCCCTGCGCGCGATCCGCCAGGGCGCCTTCAACATGGATGTGCCGATTTCGCTGGGGGTGTTGCTGGCGCTTGTCCTCTCGGTCGCGCAGACCCTGCAACATCAGCAGGAGGCCTATTTCGACAGCGCGGTGATGCTGCTCATGTTCCTGCTGGCAGGGCGCGTGCTCGACCAGCGCATGCGGCGCCGGACGCGGGATGTGGCGACAAATCTCGCCGCCATGCGCTCGGAAACGGCGCTGCGCATTCTGGAGTCCGGCGACGCGGTGGAGACCCCCATCGCCGCGATCAAGCCCGGCGACCTCGTGCTTGTGCGCCCCGGCGAAAGGATCACCGTTGATGGCCTCGTCGAGACCGGGCGTTCCGACATCGACCAGAGCCTCGTCACCGGCGAGACCGCCCTTGGCGAGGCGACGCCGGGTCGCGCTGTTTTTGCGGGAACCATGAACATGACCGGCGCGCTGCGCATTCGCGTCGATAAGGCCGCCAGCGGCACGCTGCTGGACGAGGTGAACCATTTGCTCGCGCGGGCGGTGGAGCAACGCTCGCGCTGGGTGCGCTTGGCGGATCGGGCTGCGCGGCTCTATGCGCCGGTGGTTCATGTGACGGCGCTCGCCACCTTCGTGGGCTGGCTTTTGGCGGGGCTGGCGTGGCAGCCGGCGCTGGTCATCGCCATCACCGTCCTCATCATCACCTGTCCCTGCGCCCTTGGCCTTGCGGTGCCCGCCGTGCAAGTGGTCTGCGCCAGCGCCATGTTTAAACGCGGCGTTCTCCTCAATTCCGGCGAAGCGCTGGAGCGCTTGGCGGGCGTCGACACCATCATCTTCGACAAGACGGGAACGCTGACGCTTCCCAGGGCGGAAATCGCCAATCTCGCGCAGATCGATCCACGCGATCTCGCCCATGCGGGCGCCCTCGCCGCCGCCAGCAACCACCCATTGGCGCGCGTGATCGCCTTGGCCTCGGGCGCAAGGGCGCCGTCGGATGCGCGTGAGGCGCCGGGGCAGGGTGTGGAGGCGTGGTTTGATGGCGACAGGATGCGCCTGGGGAGCGCCAGCTTCTGCGAGGCGAGCGAAGACCAGCGGGCGGGCGCCGCCCAATGGCCGGACGCCTCGTTGATTTATTTTCGCCATGGCGAGCGCGTCGTGTCTTTCGCCATTCGCCAGGCCCTACGGCCCGACGCGCGCGAGATTGTGGCGGGTTTGGCGGCGCGCGGTTTCGCCATCGAGATTCTCTCCGGCGACCGCGTCGAGGCGGTGGCTGCGGTGGCTCGCGAATTATCCATCGCCACCTATGCCGCCGGTCTGAAGCCCGCCGATAAAATCGCTCGTCTGGAGCAATTGAAAGCGAAGGGCCATCGCGTCCTGATGGTTGGCGATGGCTTGAACGATGCGCCCGCCCTGGCCGCAGCCCATGTGTCCTTGTCGCCCATCTCCGCCTCCCATCTGGCGCAGGCCCATGCGGACGCGGTGTTTCTGGGGGAGCGTCTGGCGCCGGTCGCCGCCGCCCTGGCGCTGGCGGACAAGGCGCGGCGTCTGATGCTGCAGAACCTCTGGCTCTCCGTGGCCTATAACGCCATCGCCGTTCCCATCGCCATCAGCGGCCACGCCACGCCTCTGGTCGCGGCGCTGGCCATGTCGGGCTCGTCCATCCTTGTCACGCTGAATGCGCTTCGGGCGCGCCATGCGCGGGGGTTTGCGCCATGAACATTCTCCTCATCCTCCTGCCGGTCGCCATCGGACTGGGCGTTTGCGGACTCCTGGCCTGCCTCTGGGCCATGCGGACAGGGCAGTTCGATGATCTGGAGGGCGCGGGCTGGCGGGCCATAGCGGACGATGATTTGCCCGAACCTTCGGAGACCGAAACCAAACCCCTGTCGTGAGCGCGCGCCGGGCGCATCATGGGGCATAAAAAAGGGGCGGATCCTGCGATCCGCCCGTTTGGCGTGACGGCGGAGCGCCGCTCACACCGTCAGGCGAATTGACGGAACCCGCCGACGGGGGTCTACTGGCCTTAACAGTGAACCCGGGGGGAACCGCCATGACGAAAAAGAAGGTGACTCAAAACGGCGCATTCAAATGCGAGGGCCTGGCCCCGCCAATGGGACGGCGTGAGGTCCTGGCGGCCATCGCTGGCGTCATCGCTTGTTCCCCCGCCGCGCTCGCTGACGCCCTGCGCGCGAAAATCGCTGATTTCGCCAATGATGAAGGCGCCGCGACCGGCATGGCGCGCGCCCGGATCGGCGCCGACGTGACGCTGCGCGGCTATTTTGCGCCCGCCACGGAGCCTGGCGTATTGTTCTGCCTGTTCGAAAAACCCGCTCTGCCCTGCAGCATGTGCGGGGGCTTCCACGATTCGGGGGCGAACCTGAGGGTGATCGGCGAAAGCTACCCCGATGGGATCAATATGCTGCGCGCCATTGACGTCAGCGGCAAGATCGCTGTCGATGACAAGGGCCAAGCGCAATTGATCGCCCGCGACGTCGTGATCGCCTGAGAAGACCAGCAGGGAGCAGCGGCCCATGGCCCATATGAATTTCCGCAGGCGGCGCGGCGTGGTCGCGCTGGCGCTGGCGGGACTGCTATCCACGCAGGCCCTCGCGCAAAACGCCGACACGATCTTGCGCAATGGCAAGATCTACACGGTGGACAAGGCCTTCTCCGCCGTTCAGGCGGTGGCGATCAAGGACGGTCGTTTCGTGGCGGTTGGCGATGACGCCAGCGTCATGAAAGAGGCTGGCGCTCAAACCCGGGTGATCGACCTTGGCGGGCGCACGGTCGTGCCGGGCCTGATCGATTCCCATCTGCACCAATCCTTCGCTGCGACGAACCTGCCCGCCGTCCAACTGCTCGACGCCCGCTCCATCGCCGATGTGCAGAAGCTCATTGGCGAACGCGCGAAACAGACGCCTGCGGGCGAATGGGTCGTCGCCTCCTCGGGCTGGCATGAGAGCCTGCTGAAAGAGGGGCGCCTGCCGACCCGTTACGAGCTTGATGAGGTCGCTCCCAACAATCCCGTGCTGATCCCGCGCGGCGGCCATGTGGTGACCATCAACACCAAGGCGCTGGAGCTGGCGGGCGTCACCAAGGACACCAAGAACCCGCCGGGCGGCGTGATCGTGCGCGATCCCGTTAATGGGGAGGCGACCGGCGTCTTGCTGGAGGCGGCAGCCTATTTCGCGCGCCGGGTCGGCCCCAAGCCGCCCGCGACGGAGCGCTTCACCGAGCTGATGAAGCAGCAGATGAAAGTGCTGCATTCCCTGGGCATCGTGAGCGTGCTGGAGCCGGGCATCGGCGAGGCCAATTTCGCGCTCTATGAGAAATTGCGCGCCTCGGGCGATCTGACCGTGCGCACCCATATGCTCTATCGCGCCATGACGCCCGATGAGGTGCGCAAGGGCCTCGCCTTCAAGGGCTTCAAGAACGACGATATGCTGCGGTTCGACGGCTTCAAGTTTCCGCTCGATGGCGGCATCGAAGGCGCGCGGCTCTATGAGCCCTACAGGATCGTGCCCGGCGAACAGCCGGACAAGGATTATCGCGGCGTGCTGCTTCTGCCGCCGGGCGGCGAGGACGAGTGGGTGGAATCCCTCAAGCTGGTGGCGGACGCCGGATTGCAGGCGCAGACCCATGCGGTGGGCGATGAAACCATCGACGTGATCGTGCGCGCCTATGGGCGGGCCGCCAGCAAGAAGCAGATCGGCGATCTGCGCTGGAGCATCATGCATATCTTCCTGCCGACCGACGCCGCCGTAGCGAAGATCGCCGACATGGGCATCCTGACGACGGCGCAGGATCATCCGATCCTGCTGGGCCATAACCAGCGGCGCTGGTGGGGCGACGAGCGCGCCGCCTACGCCATCCCCATCCGCAAGCTGCTGGACGCGAAGATCATGGTGGGCGGCGGCTCGGATGGGCCGGTGGTGCCCTTCGATCCCTTCCAGTCCATGTGGTGGATGGTGACGCGCATGACCCTCAATGGCTATGCGCTGGGTCTCGAACAGGCCATCACGATCCGCGAAGCCCTGACCCTCTACACCATCAACAACGCCATTGTGCTGGGGGTGGAGAAGGATCGCGGCTCCATCGAAAAGGGCAAGCTGGCGGATCTCGTGGTGCTGTCGCAGGACCTGCTGGGCGTCGCCAGCGAGAAGATCCGCGACACCAGAGCCATGATGACCATGGTGGGCGGCAGGATCGTGTTTCAGGAGGGGATGTAGAGGACACGATTCCCCTCCATCTCCTTCCATTGACCGGCACCCGAACCCCGCCTAAACTTTTCGCTTCAGCGCCGCCAAGCCAAGAGCGGCGCCTTGAGGCCATCCAGCGGGGAAACGAGCATGTTTGACGCCAATGATGTGGAAGTCATCCCTCTGGGCGAGGCCTGCGGGGCCGAGATCAGGGGCGTCGATCTCAAGAAGGAACTGTCGGACGAGGTCGTGGCGAAGATCCAGCAGGCCTGGAACGAGCATCTCGTGCTCTGCGTGCGCGGGCAGGACCTGACCCAGGAAGACCAGTTGCGCTTCGCCGCCCGCTTTGGCCCGCTGGGCGCGCGCAAACAGGCGCCCCAGCCCCTGCGCGAGCGCTCGGAAGGCGTCTGGCAGCTGGATCCCAAGATCCTGCTCGTCTCCAACATCAAGGTGGACGGGATCCCCGTGGGCGCCTTCGGCGATGGCGACATGTGGTTTCACATCGATTCGGGCTATTCGGAGCGGCCCTACAAATATACCTTTCTCTATGGCGTCGAATTGCCCAACGAGGGCGGCAACACCCTGTTTTCCAACATGTACAAGGCCTATGAGGCCGTGCCCGAGGCGCTCAAGCGCAAGCTCGAGGGGCGCAAGGCCCTGCATATCCACGAATACAAGCGCTCGGAGAAAGTGGACCTGTCCACCGACATCAGCGGCGCGCCCCACTGGTTCCATCCGGTCTTCATCACCCACCCCTATACGAAGAAGAAATCGCTCTTCGTGGATCGCCTGATGACGGCGCGGCTGGAGGGTTTCTCCAATGCGGAGAGCGACGAGATCCTCGCCGAGCTCTACGAGATCGCCGAGAGCCGCGAGATCATTTATGAGCACAAATGGCGGCTGGGCGATCTCATCATGTGGGACAATCTGGCGCTCACCCATGCGCGCACGGATTTCCCGCGCGAGCAACGCCGCCTGATGCGCCGCTGCACGGTGGAAGGCACGCCGATCTTCGAAAATCTGGACTGAGCGCGCGTACGGCGGCCCTCGTCAGGGCTGCTCGGGCGACAGCAGCTTGCGCAGGTAAGCCAGCACCTCCGGCGGGGCGCTTTCCATGCCCACCACCAGACGGCCCACGGTCTCGCCATCGAGCGGGCTGATGTCCACGCTCATCTTGGCCGCCTCCGCCCGCAGGCCCGGACTATTGGACGCCGCCATGAAGGCTTTGCGTAGCGCCGCCTGACGATCCGCAGGCAGGCCGGGCGGCAGCACGAAGGGCCGCGCGAATTGATAGGGCGTCTCCATGGTCTCGATGATGGCGCGTCCCCGATCATCGCGGGCCAGTTCCCGGGCTGTGGGCACATGGGCGATCACGGGCAGGCGCGTCTTGCGGCCCACCTGCACGATGGCGTGCACATGCCCGTCGGGGCGCATCCAGTCGGGATGGGTGGCGCTGATGGAGCTGACGCCGGAGGTGCGCCCCTCCAGTTCCCCGCGCTCCAGAGCCAGCGCGATGGAATTGCCATCGGGATAGCCGGTGATGAGCTTCAGCCGCATGCCCGTGAGGTCGCGCAACAGGATCACGGTGGCGTCGTCGGTCGAGCCGGAGGCGGAGCCGCCCACCTTCAACTCCGGACCATCAGGCCGCATGAGGTCGGCGAGGGATTTGGCGCCCGCGTCCCGCCGCGCCCACAGCACGAAGGCGTCTTCTGCGTAGCTGGAGAGCGTGCCCAGAAAGACCATGTCGCTGGCGCTGTATTTGATGGCGGGATTGCCGCCGAGCACGGCGGCGACCGGCGCCTGCCGGTCGAGCGCGCCGGTGACCGTGCCATCGCGCGGGGCGACGCTCTGGATATATTGCGCGGCGCGCAGGGATCCCGCCCCCGGCATGTTCTGTACCATGACCGTCGGATTGCCCGGGATGAATGCGCCGAAATGGCGGGCGAGCAGGCGAGCGTAGAGGTCATAGCCACCGCCGGCGCCATAGCCCACGACAATTTGAAACTGCTTGCCCCGGTAGAAATCGGCGACATCGTCAGCCCGCGCCGCCCCTGCCAGCACGAAACAGAGCATCGCGCCAAGTGCGTTCAACAACCGCATGAGAGCCTCCCTTTGGCCCATCATGGCGCGGGGCCCGGTTCGGGTCAAACCTCGGCGACGCCACCCCGCCCCTTGCCTTGCCACACACGCCGGTCTATCCAGTTTTACGCTCTAAAAAGAGTGATCAGGGAGGCCGTTCGACGGCTGCACATCGGATGTCAGCGTCTTCACATTGCGCATCACCCCATCGTCAGCGCCTGATCCTGCGCCGATGAAAGCCGCCCGTTTCGATTATCATTGCGCTGGTTCTGTCGCCGAGGCTTGCCAGGCCCTCGCCTCCCACGAAGACGCGCGCCTCATCGCGGGCGGCCAGACGCTGGTTCCCATGATGGCCATGCGCCTTGCGCGGCCCGCGCTGCTGGTGGACATCGCCCGCCTCAGTGAATTGCGGACCATCGAGGCTCACGGCGGCGAGCTGGTGACAGGCGCCTGCGTGCGTCAGGCGCAGGCCGAGCGCGACCCGCTGGTGCGCGCCCATGCGCCGCTGCTGGCCCGCGCCCTGCCCTTCGTTGGCCATGCGCCGACCCGCAATCGCGGCACGCTCGGCGGCTCCATCGCCAACGCCGATCCGGCGGCGGAGATTCCGCTGGTGCTGGTCACCCTCAGCGGCTCAGTCGATGTGCGCCAGGGCGATGTGTCCGCGCAGGTCGCCGCCTCCGATCTCTTCGAGGGGCCGATGATGACCTTGCTGGCGCCAACGGCCTGCATCACGGCGGTGCGCTTTCCCGTCTGGGAGCAGCAGCGCATCGGCACGGGCTTTGTGGAGGTCAGCGCAAGGCAGAGCGATTACGCCTATGTCTGCGCCGCCGCGCAGGTGGCGCTGGACGCGGATGGGACCGTGCTGCGCTGCGCCCTTGGCATTGGCGGCGCAACCGCCGTCCCCACGCGCCTCAGCGACGTGGCGCAGGCGCTGACGGGGCGCAGTGTCACGCTGGAGCTTGCGCGCGCAGCGCTGGCGCCCGCCATCGCGGCGTTGGACATCATGGTCGACGCCCACGCCAGCCGCGACTATCGCCGCCGGGTCGCCCTGCGCTTCGCCGAACAGGCGCTCATGGCCGCCTGCGCCGACGCCACAGCCCAAGCAGCGGGAGCGCGATCATGAGCGTCAGCCTCACCATCAACGGCGCCCTTCGCGAACTCGAAGTCGAGCCGCGCACCACCCTCCTCGACGCCCTGCGCGACGAGATGCGCCTCACGGGAACCCATGTGGGCTGCGAGCATGGGGTCTGCGGCGCCTGCACCATTCTGGTGGATGAGGAGCCCGTGCGCGCCTGCCTCATCTTCGCCGTCCAGGCTGAGGGCCTCGCCATCACCACCATCGAGGGCCTCGCCCCCGCGCCGGGCGAATTGAGCGTGGTGCAGGACGCCTTCTGCGAGATGCATGGCATGCAATGCGGCTTCTGCACCCCCGGCATGATCCTGACCGCCCACGCCCTCCTCAAGGGCAATCCCGACCCCACACGCGAAGAGATCGTGACCGCGATCTCCGCCAATATCTGCCGCTGCACCGGCTATGGGCAGATCATCGAGGCCATCCAGCTGGCGGCCCAGCGGCTGGCGGGCTCGAACATGCCGGAGGGATCGCTGTGAGCGCGCCGAGCTCGTTCCGCTATATCTCCAAACCCCGCCGCGTCGTCGAGGACCGGCGCTTCGTGGTGGGCAAGGGCCATTACGCCGGGGACATCAGCGCCGAGGGCATGCTGCATGTGGCGCTGGTGGCCTCCACCCATCCCGCCGCCAGGATCATCTCCATCGACGCGTCCGCCGCGCTGGCCTTGCCCGGCGTCCACAAGGTGCTGACGGGGGCGGAATTCGCCGAGGGCTGCGAGCCCCTGATGAACGGGCTGGAGACCCCGGCTGTAAAGCGGTATCCGCTGGCGGTGGGCGCCACGCGCTATATGGGCGAATGGATCGCCGCCGTGGTGGCCGACACCCGCGCCATCGCCGAAGATGCGGCCGAACTCGTCGAAGTAACCTACGAGCCGCTGCCCTTCGTGATCGGCGCGGAGGAGGCCTATGATCCCGCCAGCCCGCCCGTGCATCCCGGCCATGGCTCCAATGTGCTGCTCGACAAGACCTTCCACTGGGGTCCGGTGGAAGAAGATTTCGCGCGCAGCGAGCATCAGTTGAAATACCGGGTCGTGTGGGGCCGCAACGCCACCGTGCCCATCGAGACCTTCGCGGTGTTGGCTTCCTGGGACCCCTGGCGGAATGTGATGGACGTCTGGGCCTCGATCCAGATGCCGAAATTTGCGGACCAGATCGCGCGCGCCCTGCGCCTGCCCATGACCAGCGTGCGCGTGCATCAGGATGTGGATGTGGGCGGCAGCTACGGCGTCAAGCGCGGCATCAAGCACACCGTGCTCGTCGCTCATCTGGCGCGCCTGCTCAACCGTCCGGTGCGCCTGATCGAGGATCGGCTGGAGAACATGCGCGGCGGCGACATGCATGGGCCCGACCGCATCTTCGACGTGGAGCTGGCCTTCAATGGGGATGGCGTCATCAACGCCATGAAGATGCGCGCCCTCGACAATGTGGGGGCCTATGCGGGCCGCGCGCCCTTCCAGTTGGGCAAGCCCATCGGCGCCATTGTCGGGCCCTACAAGATCAACAGCGTGCGCTATCAGGCCATCGCTGTGACTTCCAACAAGGCGGTGGAGGAGGCGGTGCGGGGCTTTGGCCAGGCGCCGACCAACTACGCCATCGAGACGGGCGTCGATCTCGTGGCCGAGAAGCTGGGGCTGGACCGCATCGAATTGCGGCGCCGCAATTTCATCCGCGCCGACGAGTTCCCCTATCTGATCCCCAGCGGCACGAGCTACGACTCCGGCGACTACCATGCGGTGGTCGACAAGGTGCTGGCCCATGCGGGCTACGCCGAGCTGATCACTGAGCGCGACCGGCTGCGGGCGGAGGGCATGCTGGCGGGCATCGGCGTGGCGTCATGCCTCGAGCCCTCCGGCGGCAACTCCTCCTTCGAGCCCCTGCTCAACGAGAAGAACACCACGACAACCTGGATGGAATCCGTGCGCATCAATGTGGATGCGCTGGGCACGGTCACCGCCGCCATCCACACGACCTCGTCGGGGCAGGGCCATGAGACGCTGGTCTCCACCGTGGTCGGCGAAGTCCTGCAGATCGACCCGGACAAGATCCAGGTGGTGCGGCCGGACTCCATCGCCAGCCTGCCGGGCAATTCGCCCGTGGGCAGCCGCATGGCCATCATGATGGGCGGCGCGGCCTTCCATGCGGCTGGCAAGTTGAAGGCCAAACTGTTCAAGATCGCGGCCCATATCTTCGGTTGCGCGCCGGAGGCTCTGACCTATGAGAGCGGCGTCGTCAGCGGCGCCGGACACACCCTGTCCTGGATGGAGCTGGTCACCATCTGCCATCGCCATTTCCATCAACTGCCTGCGGATACGGAGCCAGGGCTGGAGGCGACCCATGTCTTCCAGGTGCCCACCGGCGTGGCCCTGCCCAAGGATGGACGGGTGCAGATGTATCCCTGCCATTCCTTCGAGTTTCATCTGGTGCTCGTGGTCATCGATCCCATCATCGGCAAGCCCGAGCTGCGCCGCTATGTCATCGGCCATGACTGCGGCACGGTCATCAATCCCCATATCGTCAAGGGCATGACCCTCGGCGGCATCGCCCATGGCATTGGCGCGGCCCTGCTGGAGGAGTTCGTCTACGACGAACAGGGCCAGATGATGAGCCAGAGCTTCATGGACTATCTGCTGCCCTCCTCCCACGAGGTTCCCCATGTGGAGATCGTGCATCACTGCACGCCCTCGCCCTTCACGGTCTTCGGCCAGAAGGGCTCGGGGGAGTCAGGCTATCTGGGCGCCCCCGCCGCCGTCTCGGGCGCCATCAACGACGCCCTGCGCCCCCTGGGCATCCGCATGAGCAAGCTTCCCATCCGCATTTCCGCCCTCAGCGACGCGGTCGCTGCGGCGACTGACGCAAACCAAGTGTGAGACCGAGATGATCATCGATTGCCACGCCCATATCTGCCCGCCCAGCCTCATCGAGGCGATCCGCGCCAACGCCGCCTCCTTCCCCTCCCTGAAGCTGGTGGAAGATGGCGCGGGCGGCTTCGGCCTCTCCTTTGCGGGCGGCAAGCCCACGCGCCCCGTGGCCAAGCCCCTCAGCGATGTGGCGGGCCGCCTCAAGTGGATGGATGAGCAGCAGATCGACCGGCAGGTCGCCGGCGGCTGGCTCGACATGTTCGGCTATGAATTGCCGGGTGCGGAGGGCTTGGCCTGGGCGCGGCTCATCAACCAGCATCTGCAGGCCCTCGCCAAGCAGGAACAGCGCTTCGTGGCGCTGGCCACCGTGCCGCTGCAGGATGGCGCCAGCGCGGCGCAGGTGCTGCGCGAGGCCCATGCTGCGGGCATGCCCGGCGCCATGATCGGCACCCAGCCCAAGGGCGTCGGCGGCGTGCTGGACGATCCTTCCCTTGAGCCCTTCTGGCAGGCTGCCCACGAGCTGGGCTCGGCGCTCTTCATCCATCCGGTCTTCGAGAGCGGCGACAACCGGGTGCATGACTATGGCATGGCCAATGCGGTCGGTCGCATCACCGACACCCTGATCGCGGTGAGCCGAATCATCTATTCCGGCCATATGCTGAAATACAGCAACGCGAAGATCGTGGTGGGCATCGGCGGCGCGGCGCTGCCCTATGTGCTGGGGCGCCTGCGCCGCAACGCCTCCCTCGACAAGAGTCTCGGCGATCCCGAGGCGAGTCTGGCCGCCCTCTACTACGACACCATCGTGCAGGACGCCGCGACCCTGCGCTTCCTCGCCGACAAGGTGGGCGCGGGCCGCATCATGATGGGCTCGGACATGCCCTTCCCCATTGGCGACCTCACGCCCATGAACGTGGTCAAGGAAGCCGGCTTCTCCGCCGCCGAGGCCGCCGCCATGAATGGCGGGCTCGCCCGCAATCTGTTCCTCAAGTAAGGGCCTGCGCCAGTGACAAAGTCAGACCAGGACCAGAGGGGCTACCGCGACCTGCACGACCATCTCGACGCTTTGCGCGCGGCGGGTCTGCTGGTGGAGGTGGACCGGCCCATCGACAAGGACAGCCAGTTGCATCCGCTGGTGCGCTGGCAATTCGTGGGCGGCATCGACGAGCCCCAGCGCAAGGCCTTCCTGTTCACCAACATCGTGGATGGCCTGGGCCGCAAATACGACATGCCCGTGGTGGTCGGCGCCATCGCCGCCAATCGCGAAATCTATTCCATCGGCATGCAGGCGCCGGTGGATCAGATCCAGGCCAAATGGGACCACGCCATCGCCAACCCCATCGCGCCGCGCGTGGTCACGCAGGCGCCCTGCCATGACGTGATCCACGAGGGCCGCGACCTCATCGGCGAGGGCAAGGGGCTCGATATGCTGCCCATCCCCGTCTCGACGCCGGGCTTCGACAGCGCCCCCACCCTCACCGCCACCAATGTGGTGACGCGCGATCCCGTGACGGGCGTGCAGAACATGGGCACCTATCGCGCCGCGCTGAAGGCGAGCGACCGGCTGGTGGTGCGCATGGCGACGCGCGTGGGCGGCGCGGGCGGCTACCAGCACTATCGCGAGCACCAGAAGCGCGGGGACAAGGAAATGCCCTGCGCCATCGTGCTGGGCTGCCCGCCCTATGTGGCCTTCATGGGCCCGCAGAAGCTCCCCGTGGGTGTTGACGAAGTGGCTGTGGCTGGCGGTCTTGCAGGCGCGCCCATCAGCGTGGTGAAGGCGCGCACGGTGGACCTCATGGTGCCCGCCGACGCGGAGATCGTCATCGAGGGCTATATCGACACCGAATATGTGGAGCCCGAGGCGCCCTTCGGCGAATCCCACGGCCATGTGGCTTTGGAAGAGTTCAACATGCCCATGCGGGTGACGGCGATCACCCATCGGCGCCATCCGGTCATCCCCTCCTATATCAGCCAGGTTGCGCCCAGCGAGTCCAGCGTCATCAAGCGCGTCGCCTATGAGCCCCTGTTCCTCTCCCATCTGCGGGACGGGCTCGGCATCAAGGGCGTCAAGCGCGTGTCCCTGCACGAGCCGCTGACAGGCCTGTTGCGCGTGACGGTCATCACCGTGGAGCGCAACATCGCCTCCACCGAGGTGTGGCGCGCGCTTTATGGCGCGGCCTTCTTCAAGGGCGATTGCGGCAAGATCTGCATCGCGGTCAATGACGACATCGACCCCGACAACGCCGACGCCCTGCTCTGGGCGCTGGCCTATCGGTCGAACCCGGTGAAGGATGTGCGCACGCTGGAGTCGCGCGGTCAGGGCCATGGCCCCAAGCGCGAGCATTCCGGCGAGGAGGATTCCACCCTTCTCATGGACGCCACCATGAAATCCGACATGCCGCCGCTGGCCCTGCCCAAGAAGCCCTATATGGAAGACGCCAAGCGCATCTGGGAAGAGATGGGCCTGCCGCAACTGCGTCCGCAATCGCCGTGGTTCGGCTATTCGCTGGGCGACTGGCTGCCGCAATGGGATCAGGCGGCGGCGCGGGCGGCGAGCGGTCACTATCTGGAAAACGGTCGCATCAGCGCCCAGCAGCAGCGCAAGGGGCTGGTTCCCGAAACAAAGTTCAGGCCGGACGAGCCCTGAAGCGCAGTCCTACTTTTGTTCGCTGGGACCCAGAATCTGCACCAGCCGATCACGCACGGGCTTGGGCGACTGGATGATCTCCTGCGTGATCGCCTGCAACTCACGCCCGGATACGGCGCTGATCGCAAGGCCCATCTGCGCGGCGGCCTGCAGGAAGGCCGGATCCTTGATCATGGCGTCGAAGGCGTCGCGCAGGGCCTGCACCCGCTCCGGCGGCGCCCCCGGCGTGGTGAAGAGGGGCCGTCCGATGGTGGCGGGCGCTGAGAGCAGACGCAGGGCGGCGCGCTCTTCGTCATTGCGCGCGAGATCCATGAGCAGGGGCACGTCCGGCAGATCGCTGGCCTTCGACAGGCCCACCTGCACCAGCACATTGATCTTCTTGTCGCGGATCCAATCGGGCTTGGTGGATTTCCACCCCTCCCAGGAATTGCTGCCGCGCGCGTCCACCTCACCCTTCTCCATGGCCAGATTGATGTCGGCGCCGCCGGGATAGCCAAGGATGATCTTGAACTTCGTTCCCGCGACCATGTTCAGCACAGCCGGATATTGGGCGGAGGTATTGGCGCCGGTGGCTCCGATGGATAGCTCCTTGCGCCGGGCGTCCTCGACGGTGCGCACCCCCGTGGTGTGCCAGGTGGCGGTGGTGTTGTTGTCGGCGGCGGGATTGCCGATCCAGTGGAACTGGGAGGCGTCATACTGGGCGGCGGCGTCGCCGATCACCTGCTCCAGCGCCATGGACTGATCAGCGGTCGCCAGCGCCGCGCCATCCTTCGGCGCGACGGAGAGCATGTATTTGATGAGGATGCGGCTGCCCGCGCCCGTCATCTGTTTGGGCACGACCCGGGGCTTGCCCGGCACATGGTCACCCAGAAAGCGCCCCATGAGACGGGCGTAGAGATCATAGCCGCCGCCAACGGTGAAGCCGATGTAGAGATCGATGGTCTTGCCGCGATAGAAGTCTTCGACGCTCTGGGCGCGTGCGGGCGCAGCGAGAAGGCAGAGCAGGGCGGCGCCGCAAGCAAAACCTCTGGAAACCATAGCGCCCTCCCCCCGTTTTGAGGGCACTGTGCCTCACGCCCCGCCCCGCCGCAAGCGCGGGCCTAGACCTCGATCACCAGATAGTCGTCCTCGACCAATACGGGGAAGGTCTCGGCCACATAGGGCCCCTCCACCAGCTGCGCGCCCTTCTCCACCTTCACCTCGAAGGCGCGGGCGTTCATGGTTCGGGGGTCGCACCAGCTCTTGCCCGTGCGGATGTGGAACTCCCAGCCATGCCAGGGGCAGCGGATGACCTCGCCCTCGTGGGAAATCTCATAGACGCCCGGCTCGGGGGAGGAGATGAAGCCGGAGATCTTGCCCTTGCACAATTCGCCGGCCTTGTGGGGGCAGCGATTGGCGAGGGCGAAGAATTCACCCGCGATGTTGAACACCACGATGGCGCGGCCCGCGACCTCCACGAGCTTACGCCCGCCGGGCTCGATCTCCCGGGCGGCGGCGACGACCTGACGCGCCATCAGGCGAAACCATAGAGCTGGCGCGCATTCTCCGAGAGAATCTGTCGGCGTCGCTCGCGCGAGAGCGTGGGCGGCAGGGTGTAGCGCGGGTCATCGAAATCCCAATGGGGATAATCGGTGGCGAAGAGGATCTTGTCCCAGCCGATCCATTCCATGATCTGCAGGAGATGTTCGGGCTTCTCCGTCTCCTCCATGGGCTGGGTCGTCACATAGACGTGGTCGCGGATATATTCGGAAGGCGCGCGCTTGAGATGGGGAACCTCGCTGCGCAGGGTCTTCCAGAGCTTGTCGAGCCGATAGCCCAGCGCGGGCAACCAGGCGAAGCCCGCCTCGATGAGCACGATCTTCAGTTTCGGGAATTGCTCGAACACGCCCTCCACGATCAGGCTCGTCAGCAGGGCCTGACAGGAGGTGCAATGCTCCGCCATCTCCTCGATGTAATAGGAGGCCCAGCCGCTGTTGGTGGAGGCCCAGCCGCTATAGCCGAAGACGTGAATGCCCACGGGCAGCCCCAGCTCGCTGGCGGCCTCATAGATGGGCCAATAGCGCTTCTTGCCCGCCAGTTCGCTCATGCGGCTCAGCAACTGCACCTGGGCGTAATCAGGCATGCCCGCCAGACGCACGATCTCCTTGGCCGAGGCTTCCCCATCCTCATAGGGCACGACGATGGAGGCCTTGAGGCGCTTGTCCGGCCCCGTCCAGCGGTCGCGATGGGCCTCGTTGCTGGCATAGGCCATGGCCACCGAGAGGTCGGAATTTTGCGCGCCCTGCCCGGTAGGGGAGAGGAAATTCAGCACGCCATATTCGATGTCGTAGAAATCCAGCAATTGCTCCTGCATGAATTTCAGATTGCTTGCGGGCAGTCCGCCATCGGGCGGCCAGGCGTCGCGGCGCGCGGCTTGCGGCTGCGACTTGGGGTAAAGAAACCCGTTCTGGAACCCGTGGCGGCTGCGCACGCCATAAGTGGCGAGATAATCGATCCAGCGTTTCGCCAGATAGGGCTTCATGTCCTCGATGGAGTCCTTGGGGTGCACATCGCAATCGATGACGCAGAGCCGATTGGACGCGGGATCGAGGCTGGGGCGCAGAACATCCGTCGTCATGCGAGACCTCCATTGGCAGGCAGGGTCAGGGAGGGGGCGGGGATCGCGAGGCGCCCATAGGTCGCCAGGGGATTGTCGATCCTGATCTTGCGCGCCAGCGCAGGCGAAATCCCCGGCGGCATGGCGTCCTGCCCATCGAAGTGCCAGTGGGGATAATCGCTGGAATAGAGCAAGAGATCGTCGGACTGCAGCTGGTCGATGAGCTGCGTCACGATCTCCTGATTTTCGGGCGCGTCGAAGGGCTGGATGGTCAGGCGCACATGGTCGCGCACGATCTCCAGCGGCGGCCGATCCACCCACGGCACCTCAAAGCGCAGCCCGCGCCAGAACTTCGACAGGCGCCACATATAGCCGGGCAGCCAGGTTACGCCGGATTCGATCATCACCACCTTCAGGCCGGGATGCTTGGCGAAGACGCCCTCGGTGATGAGGCTGGTGAGCTGGGACTGGAAGCCTTGGGACTGGGCGGCATAGTCCTCCATATAGAAGCTGGGCCAGCCGAGGGACGTCACGGGGTGGCGGAAGCTCGAGCCCGCGTGGATCCCGATGGGGATGCCGAGCTTCTCGGCTCTCGCGTAAAGCGGCCACCAGGAGCGACGCCCCAGGGGTACCTCGCCCATGCACAACATGAGGGCCTGCACGAAACGCGGGTCGGCGGCGCAGCGCTCCAGCTCATCGCAGGCATGCTCCACATTGTGCATGGGCAGCACGATGGAGGCGCGCAGGCGCAGATCATGGTCGAGCCATTCGGCGCGCACCCAATCGTTGAGCGCCCTCGTGAAGGCGTTGCCCATGTCTTCGTTGAGGGCGAGCTGCACGCCGTAGAGGCAATTGAGGATGGCGACGTCGGCGCCCAGACCCTCCAGCACCTGCGTGCGGATCTCCGGCACATCCATGCCTGCGCGCACCCGGCCATCGCGCCAGTCCGGGCGGGCGGAGAGGGGCGCGTGGGGCGGATAGCTGGCGCTTTCGAAGGAATCGATGCCGCGCACCTCGATCATGTCCCGCCAGACGGGCTCGAGATAGGGCAGAAGCGCTTTCATGCCCGGCAGGGTCGGGTGAACATCGCAATCAATGGCGCTGATGATGGGGGACAAGGAAGCTCCAGCGTCGCGGTTGAATCTGCCGTCTTGGCCGCCCGGCGCGGGCGACGATGCATGGTAGTGCAAGTTTTGGCGCGGGGCTAGACGCTCCGGTTTGACGGGGAAGGGCCGGGGCGCCAACATCCCGCGCAGCGGCGACCAGACCGCATGGGGGAAACAACAATGATCGCTCTGCGGAAAGTCTTGGGCGCCGCGCTCCTGATCTGCGCCGCCGCCACGCCCCTGCGGGCCCAGCAGGGGCCCATGCCCTCATGGGTCATGCCCGAGATTCTCGCGGCGGCCAAGGCGGAAGGGGAGCTGACCGTCTATTCCTCCACCAATGAGCAGGAGGCCCTGCCGCTGCTGAAACTGTTTCAGGACGTGACGGGGGTGAAGATCAATTACATTCGCGGCGCCGAAGCCGCCCTCACCTCGCGCATCATGACGGAGACCCGGGCTGGGCAATCCTCCTGGGACATCGTGGCCTCCACCGTGGTGAGCCGCCTGCCCCCGCAGATGACCAAGCAATTCGACCCGCCGGAAGCGAAAAATCTGCGGCCCGAAGCGCGCGATCCCGATCGGCGCTGGTATGGGGTCTACGCCGCCTATAATGCGCCCGCCTACAACACCGCACTGGTGAAGCCTGCGGACCTGCCGAAAACCTACGAGGAGTTTCTGCAGAATAAGCAATGGGCGGGCCGCGTCGCCATGGACACCAGCGACCGCGAATGGATGCTCGGCATGTTCAAACACTTTGGCGAGCAGCGCGGGCGCAAGCTGCTGGAGGATCTGGTGCGCGAGCTGAACCCCGTCATCGTCGACGGCCATCTGGCGTTGGCCCGGGCCATGGCGGCGGGCGAATATATGGTGACCCTGTCGAATTACACGATGCTGTCGAGCAACATGCAGCTGACGGGGGCGCCGCTGGAGTTCTTCCCGCTCGACCCCGTCTCCATGTTCATTTCACAGGTGGGGGTGAACCCCCGGGCGCCCCACCCCAACGCCGCGCTCATGGCCGCCAATTTCATGATCAGCCGCGAGGCCCAGCAATTCGCCGCCAAGACCGGACGCCTGCCCACCCGTGACGATGTGGAGCCGACGCCCAAGGACGCATTCACCCGCCTGCGCTCGAAAACCGTGATCCCGATCCTCCTCAATGGCGAGGAGGCGCGGGCCGCGGCGAAGGTCTACGACGAGATCTTCAAGAAGCGGTGAACCCGCCTCAGTTCTTGCGGGCGATGCCCACCACCTTGGCGATGCGCGCGACCTGCGCATGCTGCTCGCTGACGCCTGCGGCGAACTCCTCGACCCCCATGGGGGCGACGGGCTGGCCGGTCAGGCCAAGGCGCTCGCCAATGGCCTTGTCCTGCAGCACCGCGACCACGTCAGTGGCGATCTTCTGGCGCAGGGCGAGCGGCATGTCGCGATGGCCGACAAACCCCAGGATGGGACTGGCGACAAGGGAGGGGAAACCGGACTCCACGACCGAGGGGATATTGGGCGCGAAGGGGGACCGCTTGGCGTCGTTGATGGCGATGACCTTGATCTTGCCGCTCTCTTCATGGGCGCGCATGGCGGCGTAGGACATCATGACCAGTTGCAGACGATTTTCGCCGAGGTCCGTGGGCGAGGTCGTGATGTCGCGATAGGCGACCTTCGCCATCTTGAGGCCGACCTCGCGCATGAAGCCGTCGAAGACGAATTCGGAGAAGCCCGGCGCCACGCCATAGCTGACCTTGTCGGGATTGGCCTGCGAATAGGCGACGAAGTCCTTGAGATTGGCGATGCCGGTGCTGGAAGGCACGGCGACGGCCACCGAGACGCGCGCCACGCCGGCGATGGGCGAAAGGTCTTTCTCAGGATCGTAGCGCAGGTTCTCATGGACATAGGGATGCACCACATAGGCGCTGGTCGGCCCGAAGAAGAGGATATGATCATCCTTGGCGCTCACCACCGTGCCGATGGAGATGAGCCCGTCGCCGCCCGGTTTGCCTTCGACCACCACCGGCTGCCCCCAGAGGGCCTGCAGCTTGTCGGTCAGCAGGCGCGCGGCGATGTCGGCCCCGGAGCCGGGACCAAAAGGCAGAATGAGGCGGACGGGACGCGTGGGCCAGGCCTGGGGCGCGCTCTGGGCGATGCTCGCCGTTGAGACGGCAGCCTGCATGACGAAAGCGGCGGCCGCAGCCATGACGAAACGGCTCAACTTGCCAGACATGATTCCTCCAAAGTGCGTTTGCAGAGTGCGCTTGATTTTCAGCGAGCGTCGCCGCTTCGCATGATCTGTCCCCCGAGCCTTGTCAAGCGCTCGACCTCCCGAGCCCCCAACCTCTGCAGTGGGTTATGGCTTGAGAGTGGCGAAGGCTTATCTGGAGCGCAAGACCTCGGCGCCTCCTGCTGACGCAGAATTGACAGGGGTTGGTGGAGGATTGATGCTCCATCGTGAACCGGACACATCAGACAAACCGGACCATGGGGAGAAACGTCATGCATGTCTTGCTTCGTTTGAGCGCCGTCGCGCTCATGGCCTGCGGATGGACGCAGACGCCTGCACAGGCGCAGCAGGTCTATCCCGAGCGCGCCGTGCGCTTCATCCT
>CAMDOY010000006.1 GCA_945903655.1 Rhizobium sp. Q54
GGCTGGAGCGGGTCGTAACTGCGCGCCTCGCGCCCGCCCCGGGGGTTGCGGGGAACGCAGCAGGCTTTCAGCGCCTCGTCGGGATGCTTTGGCGCATACCAGTCGCAGGTCTATTCCCAGACATTGCCGATCATGTCGAAAAGGCCGCAGCCATTGGCCGGATAGCTCCCCACCGGCGAGGTCCGTTCATAGCCATCCTCGGCCTTGTTTTCGAAGGGAAAGGCGCCTTGCCAGGTATTGGCCATATGGCGCCCGCCCGGCGTCAACTCATCCCCCCAGGCGAATTCGGCGCCCTCCAGCCCGCCCCTTGCGGCATATTCCCATTGGGCCTCCGTCGGCAGGCTCTTGCCCGCCCAGCGCGCATAGGCCAGCGCATCGGGATAGGCCACATGCACCACGGGATGGTCGTCGAGCCCATTGATGGACGAATCCGGCCCAAGGGGATGGCGCCAATCCGCGCCGAATTTGAAGCTCCACCACTGGCTCCAGTCCCTCAGCGACACCGGACGGGGCGTTGGGTTGAACACAAGCGATCCCGCCCGCAGCATATGCAAAAGCGCGCCGGGATAATCCTTTGGATCAGGCTTTCGCTCGGCCATGGTGACATGGCCCGTGGCCTCCACGAAGGCGGCGAACTCACGATTGGTCACGGGGGTGGGGTCGATCCAGAAGCCATCCACGATGACCCGATGCGCGGGCGCCTCTTCGACATAGTGCCGGTCTGAGCCCATGCGGAAGGCGCCGCCTTCGATCCAGATCATCGCTTCTGTTTGCGCGGTCTTGTGCGAGGCCGCCACATCGCCAGAGGTCATGTTTGCAGGGCTCCTGCGCGCGATTTGAAGATGGCGGCAGTCTTCCACGGATCAGCCGCGCCCGCGCCCGATCCATTCGGTCATGGGCCTACCCATTTGGTCAGAGGCCCTGACCGACAGGGCATCGCGCACAAATGTTCTTGGGGCTTTTGCGGATTTGCAGTGGATTGAGCAGGTCTTCGCAAAAGGAGTTTTGAATGAGCAAGGATGGTTTGGGCGACCGGGACCACAAGGGCGTCGCCACGCGCCGCGCCGTGTTGTTGGGGGGAACCTGCATCGCAGCCTTGAGCGCCTTGTCGCCTGCGCTTGCGCAGGCCCCCCAGCCCCAGCCAAGGCCGCAGACGGCGCCGCAGAAGCCCAACATCGTGGTCATCATGGGCGATGACATCGGCATGTGGAACATCGGCGCCTATCATCGCGGCATGATGGCGGGGCGCACGCCGAATATCGACAAGATCGCGGCCGAGGGCATGATCTTCACCGACTATTATGCGGAGGCGAGCTGCACGGCTGGCCGCGCCGCCTTCATCACCGGTGAGTTGCCGATCCGCACGGGCATGACGACCGTGGGGCAGGCGGGCGCCCTCACGGGCCTGCCTGCGGAGGCCGTGACCATGGCCGCTGCGCTCAAGGCCATGGGCTACGCCACCGGCCAGTTCGGCAAGAACCATCTGGGCGACCGCAACGAATTCCTGCCCACCGTACATGGCTTCGACGAGTTCATGGGCTACCTCTATCACCTCGACGCCATGGAGGATCCCTGCCATCCCAATTACCCGCAGAACCTGCGCAATCAGGTCGGCCCGCGCAATATGGTCCACTCCTTCGCAACCACGGTGGACGACGCCACCGTCGATCCACGCTGGGGCAAGATCGGCAAGCAGCGAATCGAGGATGCGGGGGAACTATGCCATGTGCGCATGGAGACGGTGGACGACGAAATCAGGGACAATGCGCTACGTTTCATCGAGAAGGCGAAGGCGGACAACAAGCCCTTCTTCGTCTGGCTCAATCCCACGCGCATGCATATCGTCACCCATCTGTCGGAGAAATATCAGGCCCTGCGCAATGCGGAGAATGGCTGGTCCATTCACGAGGCGGGCATGGCGCAGTTCGATGACGACATCGGCCTCGTCATGCAGAAGCTGAAAGACCTGGGCGTCGACGACAACACCATCGTGCTCATCACCACCGACAATGGAACCGAGGTCTTCACCTGGCCCGATGGCGGGCAGACGCCCTTCGCGCAAGCCAAAGGCACGGTCATGGAAGGGGGCTTCCGCGTCCCCGCCATTCTGCGCTGGCCTGGCAAGACGCCTGCGGGCAAGGTGGAGAATGGCATCATCTCCGGCCTCGACTGGTTCCCCACTTTCCTCGCCGCTGCTGGCGATCCGAACATTGGCGAGGATTTGAAGAAGGGTAAGCAGATCGGGGATCGCGTCTACAAGGTGCATCTGGATGGCTATAACCAGCTTGATCTCATCACTGGCAAGGGTCCCTCGAACCGGCACGAGGTCTGGTATTTCGGCGAGAGCGAATTGGGGGCGGTGCGCATCGACGATTATAAATATCGATTCATCGACCAGCCCTCGGGCTGGCTGGGCGAGAAGAGCCGCATCGACGTGCCCATCATCACCAATCTGCGCCTTGATCCCTTCGAGCGCACGGGCTGGCCCGACAGCGGCACGAAAGTGGGGTCGCAGAATTACTTCAGCTGGTTCCAGTACGAGTTCTGGCGCTTCGTCTTCGTGCAGCAGCAGGTTGAGAAGCTGGCGCAGACAGCCATCGAATTTCCCCCCATGCAGAAGGGCGCCAGCTTCAATCTGGAGGCGGTAAAGCAGAAGCTCGAGGCGGCGCGGTCGGCCATGGCGAAATAGGGGGGCTCACAACCGCTCGGCGAGGCGGCGCCATGTCGCCTCGTCGGCGGGCACGCCAAAGCGCAGGGCATGGGGCTGGCTCTGGAAGGCGCGGGCGAGCACGCCACGCTCCGCCAGCGCGTGAAAGGCGCCGTGGGCGTTAGCGCAACTCGCCCAGCGAAACAGGGGCGTTCCCCCTGCGGGGGTAAAGCCCGCCCCTTGCAGCAGCGCGTCCAGGCGCGAGGCGTCTTGTCGGGCCTGCGCGCGCGCCTCGCTCAGCCATGCCTCGTCGTCCAGCGCCCGCAGGCCGATCTCGATGGCCGCGCCAGACACAGGCCACGGCCCCAGCGCCCTGCGGATCAGGGCGCCATCCACAGCCCCCGCCAGCGCGAAGCCCAGCCGCAGGCCCGCGAGCCCCCAGGTCTTGCCGAAGGAGCGCAGCACGATCAGGCCAGCCTCGGGCAGCAGGGGCGCCACGCTCGCGCCTTCCGGCAGCAGATCGACGAAGGCCTCATCCACGATCAGGCGCCCGCCCCTGGCGGCCATGTGATTCGCGAGCGCCAGCAGGGCCTCGGGCGCCACGAGCCGTCCATCGGGATTGTTGGGGTTCACCACCACCGCGCAATCGAAGGCGGCCAGCGCGTCGAGGCTCCCCACTACCTTCACCTGCGCGCCCGCCCCGCGCCAGCACAGGTCGTGTTCCGAATAGGTGAAATCGAGAATGCCGACGCGCTTTGCCGGAAAGAGCAGCGGCAGCAGCCCGATCAGCGCCTGGGTGCCCGGCGCGGCGATCACCTGCGCCTGCTCCGCCGCCCCATAGGCCAGCCTTGCGGCGGCCTCCAGCGACGCGGTCGCATTTTCTTCTGGCAAACGCCGCCACGATGCCGCAGATATTTCGCCCACCGGGTAAGCTCTGGCGTTGATCCCGGTGGAGAGGTCGATCCACGGTTCAGGCGCGCCGGGGAAGAGCCTCCGGGCGGCGGCGAGATTTCCGCCGTGCTGGAGGAGCCGTTCCGCATCGCCGCTCACGCCCATTGGTAGGCTCATGCTCACCGCGTCCCTGCTCCTCGCCGCCGCAGCGCTCATCTGCGAAGCCCTGTTTGGTTATCCCCAAGCGCTCTATCGCGCAATCGGCCATCCCGTCACCTGGATCGGCGCGCTGATCCGGCGGCTGGATGGCGCGTTGAACCGGGAGAGCGATTCCTTTCTGGTCCGCCAGCTCTGCGGTTGCCTGGCGCTGGCGCTGCTGCTGGCGATCACAGGGGGCGTCGCGCTCGCCCTGCAGGGGGTGCTGACGGGTTGGGGCGGCTTCGTTCTTCTCGCCCTGCTGGCCGCCAGCCTGCCCGCCCAGCGCAGCCTTTACGAGCATGTGGCTGATGTGGCGCAGGCGCTGGAAAGCGATGGTCTGGAAGGCGGACGCCGCGCCGTCTCCATGATCGTGGGGCGCAACACCGCGGTGCTCGACGAGGCGGGGGTCGCCCGCGCCGCCATCGAGAGTCTGGCCGAGAATTTCTCCGATGGGGTGGTGGCGCCCCTGTTCTGGATGGCCGTGGGCGGCCTGCCCGGCGGCGTGCTCTACAAGGCCGCCAACACCGCCGACAGCATGATCGGCCACCGCACCAAGCGTCACGAGGCCTTCGGCTGGGCCGCCGCGCGCTTCGATGATCTCATCAATCTCCCGGCCTCCCGCCTCACCGCCCTGTTTCTGCTGGTCGCTGCCAGCCTCACCCCGGGCCTGTCCGCCCGGGAGGGCTGGCGGGCGCTTCGGCGGGACGCGGGCCTCCACCGCTCCCCCAATGCGGGCTGGCCGGAGGCGGCCATGGCGGGGGCGCTGGGGCTGAAGCTGGCGGGTCTCAGGGTCTATGGGACGGAACTGACGCAGGACGCCTTCATGGGCGCAGGCCGGGCGGAGGCTACCGCCGCCGACATCCGCAGCGCCCTGCATCTCTATCGCCGCGCGCTGATGGTGCAGGCGCTGACGCTCTTCGCCGTGGCGGCGCTGGTCATCTGGCGAGGCTGAGGATCCGGTCGCAGTCGATATGCCGCTCCAGATGCGCCGCCAGCGCATCGAGCGTGTCCTCGACGCCCTGCTCATAGGCCAGATCCGAAGCCTCCGCGCCAATCCAGCGCAGCCAGGCCGCGCGCTGGTGGTCGTCGTTGAAGAGTCCATGCACATAGACCCCGCGAATGGTCTGATTCGCCGACATGGCGCCATCGCGCCGCCCATCCGCCATTTCCAGCACAGGCCGCAGGGCGTCCGGCCCTGTGGTGACGCCCAGATGCATCTCGTAGCCCGAGAAAGGCGCCCCCTCGATCAGGCAGCGGCCCGTGACCTGCGCCAGCGTCTTGGCGGGCGCCATGACCGTCGAAACCTCCAGCAGCCCCAGCCCCTCGCAGGCCCGCTGGTCGCCTTCGATTCCCTCGGGATCCCTAATGCGCTGGCCGAGCATCTGATAGCCCCCGCAGACCCCCAGCACCCGCCCGCCGCGCCGCACATGGGCCGCCAGATCAATGTGCCAGCCCTGTTCGCGCAGGGCCGCAAGATCGGCGATGGTCGCCTTGGAGCCGGGGATGATGACCAGTTGCGCGTCTACCGGGATCGTCTCGCCCCGCCGCACGAAAATCAGCCGCACGCCGGGCTCCGCCTTCAGCGGATCGAAATCGTCGAAATTGGAAATGCGCGGCAGTTGCAGCACCGCGATGGTGATGGGGGCGTCTGCGGGCGTGTTCCGCTGGTCCAGCGCCAGCGCATCCTCCGCTGGCAGCCGCGCGGCGTCAGGAAAGTAGGGAATCAGCCCCAGCGAGGGCCAGCCCGACCGTTCCGCGATGGCCTGCAACCCCGCCTCGAACAGGGAGGGATCGCCGCGAAAGCGGTTGACCAGAAAGCCCGCCACCAGCGCGGCGTCCTCGGGCGCGATCACCACCTGCGTGCCCACGATCTGGGCGATCACCCCGCCCCGGTCGATGTCGCCCAGCACGATCACCGGCACATCGGCGGCGCGGGCGAAGCCCATGTTGGCGATGTCGTTGGCGCGCAGGTTGATCTCCGCCGCGCTGCCCGCCCCCTCCACGATCACCAGATCAGCCTCACCCCGAAGGCGCTCGAAACTCTCGAGCACCGCGCCCATGAGGCGGGGTTTCAGGGCCTGATAATCCCGGGCGTTGGCGCTCCCGGTCACCTTGCCCTGCACCACGATCTGCGAGCCGACCATGCTCTGGGGCTTCAGCAGCACCGGGTTCATATGCACGCTGGCGGGGGCGCCGCAGGCCCGGGCCTGCAGGGCCTGGGCCCGACCGATCTCGCCGCCATCCGCCGTCACCGCCGCATTGTTGGACATGTTCTGCGGCTTGAAGGGCCGCACGCTCAAGCCCCGATTGCGGAAGACGCGGCAGAGCCCGGCGACGACAAGCGATTTGCCGACGTCCGATCCCACGCCCTGAATCATGAGGGCCTTGCCGCGCCGGGGGCTCAAAACTCGATCCCCTCCTGCGCCTTCACGCCCGCCGCAAAATGATGCTTCACCGCGACCATCTCGGTCACCAGATCCGCCGCCTCGATGAGTTCGGGCTTGGCGTTGCGGCCGGTGACGACCACATGCAGGTCGCTCCGGCGCGTCTTGAGGGTCTCGACCACCTGCGCCAGCGGCAGATAGTCATAGCGCAGCGCGATGTTGAGCTCGTCAAGCACCAGCAGGCGAATGCCCGGGTCCACCATCAGCTCCAGCACCTTGCCCCAGGCGGCTTCAGCCGCCGCCACATCCCGGGCGCGGTCCTGCGTCTCCCAGGTGAAGCCCTCGCCCATGGTGTGCCAGCGCACCTGATCGCAAAAATGATCGAGCGTGCGCCGCTCCCCGGTTTCCCAGGCGCCCTTGATGAATTGCACGATGCCTACCTGCCAGCCATGGCCAAGCGCGCGCATGATCAGCCCGAAAGCCGCCGTCGATTTGCCCTTGCCCGGGCCGGTGTGGACGATGAGCAGGGCCTTCTGCGCGATGGTTTTCGACGCCACCTCCGCGTCCTGCACCGCCTTGCGCTTGACCATTTTCTCGCGATGGCGGCGCTCGGCTTCGGCTTCCTGTTCGCTCATGGGCTGGGCCTGTTGCTGGGAAAAACGCCGGGAACGCCCGCGCGGCAGAAGGGGAATGCCACGGAAAGGAGATTGACATCAATGCCCCTCTCCCCCACGGTATCAAGGTCGGTTGGTCCCTCCCCGGAGGGTTAATCGGGAATATGGTGACGGCGGCGCAAGCCGCCCATTCCATAGCTGCCCTCGCAACTGTGAGCGGGTAGCCGCATGCCACAAAGCCACTGGCTGATCCCTCAGGGGGAGGCCGGGAAGGCGGCATGGGGCGTTGATTCGCGAGCCAGGAGACCTGCCATCGACCTCATGCAACGCTTTGGGCGGGGTGCCCCAGAGCTGTTTTTGGCCATCAGGTCTTGAACACGGCTCACGCCGTTGCCGCGCCCATGTTCCGCCCTTGGCGGAATGATGACAGGACGAGGCGCATGGCGGTGACCCATATCTACGTCTGCACAACCTGCAAGCTGGCCGACGAGGCCGGATTCGCCGCGCCTGATCGCGCCGGCGCCCGTCTGCATCGCGCCCTCAGCGCCTTGGCCAGCGAGCGCGAGGCGCCCGTCGAAATCATCCCCGTGGAATGCCTGAGCGTGTGCAAGCGCGCATGCACCATCAGTTTCGCCGCGCCGGGCAAATGGACCTATGTCTATGGCGACCTGCCCGCCGACACCGGCGCCGACGTCATCCTCGACGGCGCCGCCCTTTATGGCGCCACCAGCGACGGCCTTATCCCCTGGAAGCAGCGGCCCGACGCGCTCAAGCGCGGCGTGGTCTCGCGCGTGCCGCCGCTCCATCCCGCTTCGGAGACACAGTCATGAGCGCATCGGATTTCACCCGCATTCCCGTCACCATCGTCACGGGCTTTCTGGGCGCGGGCAAGACCACGGTCATCCGCAACCTGCTGGAGAATGCAGGCGGTCGGCGCCTCGCGCTCATCATCAATGAATTTGGCGATGTGGGCGTGGATGGCGACATTCTGCGCGCCTGCGGCGTTGAGGCCTGCCCGGAAGAAAACATCGTCGAACTCGCCAATGGCTGCATCTGCTGCACCGTGGCGGACGATTTCGCGCCCGCCATCGAGACCTTGCTGAGCCTGCCGCAACGCCCCGATCATATCGTGATCGAAACCTCCGGCCTCGCCCTGCCCAAGCCTCTCGTGAAGGCCTTCGACTGGCCCGCGATTCGCTCGCGCCTCACGGTGGACGCGGTTGTCGCCGTGGTGGATGGCGCCGCCGTGGCCGCAGGTCGCTTCGCTGATGATCCCGCAAAATTGCTGGCGCAACGCGCCGAGGATCTGGCCATCGACCACGATAATCCCCTCGAAGAGGTCTATACGGACCAGCTGCTCTGCGCCGATCTCATCATCCTCAACAAGACCGATCTGATGGACGCGGACTCCATCGCCCGCGTGTCGACGGAGATCGAGGCCGCCGTGCCGCGCGCGGTGCGCATTGTGGAAACGCGCGAGGGCAAGGTGGCCGCCGAGATTCTGCTGGGCCTGAAGGCGAGCGTTGAAGACGATCTCGCGAACCGCCCCTCCCATCACGATGGCGAGGAGGATCACGACCACGAGGACTTCGACAGTTTCGCCCTGCCCATGGGCGCCATCGCCGATGCGCCCGCCTTCATCGCGCAGTTGCAGAGCATCGCCGGCGCCCATGATGTGCTGCGCATCAAGGGGTTCCTTGAGGTCACGGGCAAGCCCATGCGGCTTCTGGTGCAGGGGGTGGGAACGCGCTTCCGCCACCATTTCGACGGCGCCTGGCCCGCAAATGCGCCGCGCGCGAGCAGTCTCGTTTTCATTGGCGAAAAGGGCATGGATCGCGCAGCGATCGCCAAAGCCCTCGCCGCAATGCTGTAACGGGCGCGGCCATGCACCTTCTGCGCACAGAGACTGTTTCGCTAGATGAAGGCGCCGCCGCGATCGACCTTGGGCAGACGCCCGCCGATATTCTGTTTCTCTCCTTCTCCGACAGCGATCTGGCGGGCCTCGCCAGCGCCTGGCGCGAGGGTGGCGCGCTTTATCCCGATCTGCGCGCCGCCAATATCGGCCAATTGCTGCATCACTATTCCGTCGATCTCTATGTGGAGAAAATGGCGCCCAAAGCCCGCTTCGTGCTGGTGCGTCTTCTCGGCGGGCTCGACTATTGGCGCTATGGGGTTGAAGAACTCGCCAAGGCCGCGCGCGCCCATGGGTTTGAACTAGCAATCGTGCCCGGCGACTATCGGGCTGATGCAAGGCTGGATGCAGCCTCCACGCTTGAGAAAGACGAGCTTGAAAGGCTGCATGCCTATTTCCAATGCGGCGGGCGAGAGAATTTTGCGCAGTGCCTGAATTATATCGGTTCGCGTTTAGGTCGCGCCATCGCCTGGGCCGAGCCCGCGCCCATGCGCGCCGCCGCGATCTTCGACGACGCCTGCCGCACAGCGCCCTACGAGGCGCCGCGCGCGCTGATCGTGGCCTATCGCTCCATCATCATCGCCGATGATATCGCGCCTTTGATCGCGCTGGCCGATGCGCTGAATGAGCGCGGATTTGCAGTGACTTGCGTGGGCGTCTCCAGCCTCAAGGACCCATCCGCCGTGGCGGAGCTTGCGCCGTTGCTCGATGACCTCGCGCCCGATGTCATCCTCAACACCACCTCCTTCTCCGGTCGCGAGGATGGCGGCGCCTGCGTGCTGGACCGCGCCGATGCGCCGGTGTTTCAGGCCGTGCTCTCCACCACGCGCCGCGCCCAATGGGAGGTGGCGAGCCGTGGCCTTTCCGCCGTTGATCTCGCCATGAATGTGGTGCTGCCCGAACTCGACGGGCGCATCGTGACGCGCGCGATTTCCTTCAAGGCGCCGGCGCCGGACAATGCAGATTTCGCCCGCGTGATTCACCAGCCTGAGCCGGACCGCATCGCCTTTGTCGCGGACCTCGCCAGCACCTGGACGCATCTGCGTCGCTTTGAGCCCGCGCAGCGCCGCGTCGCCTGCATCCTCTCGGATTATCCTCACAAGGGCGGGCAGGCCGGTTACGCCGTGGGCCTCGACACGCCCGCCAGCGTGGCCTCCATCGCGCAGGCGCTGCAAGCGCATGGCTATGATGTCGGAGACATAGACGCTGCTAGTCTAATGCAGCGTTTGACGCAAGGCGCGCCCACAGCGCAACTGAAACTCAAGGCTTACGCGCGCCTCTTCGCCGCCCTGCCGCAGGCCTTTCAAGATCAGGTGACCGCCGCCTGGGGGCGGCCATCGCGCGATCCATTACTGCGCAAAAGCGCCTTTCACTTTCGCGTGGTGGAGGCGGGCCATCTGCTGTTCGCCTTGCAGCCTGTGCGCTCCGGCGCCGATGTGAAGGCGGATTATCACGACGCCAATCTGCCGCCCTCCCACGCCTATTGCGCCTTCTATCTATGGCTGCGCGAAGCCCGGGCTTTCGACGTCATGATTCACTGCGGAACCCATGGCACGCTGGAATGGCTGCCGGGCAAGGCTGTGGCGTTAAGTGAAGCTTGCGCACCCGAAGTTTTGCTGGGCGCGATGCCACTGGTCTATCCCTTCATCGTCAACAATCCCGGCGAGGCCGCGCAGGCCAAGCGCCGCCTCAGCGCCGTCAGCATCGGCCATCTGACGCCGCCGTTGACGACTGCTGGAACCCACGGCGTGGCGATTGAAATCGAAGCCCTGCTCGATGAATACGCCAGCGCGCAATCGTTCGATCCCGCCCGCGCCGCGCGCATTGCCAAAGCCATCATCGCGCGCGCCGCCGAAACCGGGCTCATGCAGGATGCTGGCGTCGTCAGCGAGGATCCCGATGAGATTCTCGTCGGCCTCGACGCCTGGCTTTGTGACCTCAAGGACATGCGCATCGCTGATGGCCTGCATGTCTTCGGCCGCGCCGCGCAATGGGGCGATGCGGATTTGTCTGCGCAGGACCGCGCCAATCTCGAGGCCTCCCCGCAGAGGGAAATCAGCGGATTGCTGAGCGCGCTCGGTGGTCGCTTTGTGCAGCCGGGGCCTGCTGGCGCGCCCTCGCGCGGTCGGTTCGATGTGCTGCCGACCGGGCGCAATCTTTTTTCCATCGATCCGCGCTCCGTGCCCACCCGCGCCGCCTGGGAGATCGGCAAACGCACGGCGCAGGAGGTGGTTGCGCGCTATGCGCAGGACCATGGCGATTGGCCCCGCGCCATCGTCATTGATCTGTGGGGCAGCGCCACCATGCGCACGGGCGGCGATGATCTGGCGCAGGCCATGGCGCTGATCGGCGCGCGCCCTGTTTGGGATCAGACCTCGTCGCGGGTGTCGGGTTTCGAGATCCTGCCGCAGGCCTCGTTCAACCGCCCGCGCGTGGATGTGACCCTGCGCATTTCCGGGCTCTTCCGCGATGTCTTCGCCACGCAGATCGCGCTGTTTGATTCCGCCGTGCAAGCCATTGCGCTGCTCGATGAAGACGACGAGGACAATCCCATCGCCGCCGCCCGCCGCGCCTCGCAGGCCGAGCCTCTGCGCATCTTCGGCGCCGCGCCCGGCGCTTATGGAATCGGCCTCGCCGCCACGCTCGCGGACGATGTATGGACTTCGCGCGATGAGCTCGGCGAAGCCTATCTGGCCGCCAGCTCCCACGCCTATCGCGCGTCTGGCGATGGCGTTGCGGCGGGCGCGGCCTTTCGCGATCAGGTGGCGAGCGCAGACGCCTTCGTGCATGTGCAGGATATGGCCGAACAGGATGTGCTGGACGCCGACGCCTTCGCCGAACACGAGGGCGGTTTTTCCGCCGCCGCGCAGGCTCTGGGAAACACGCCCGCGCTCTATCATGTGGACGCCGCGCGGGTAGATGCGCCGAAAGTGCGCACCCTAAACGAGGAAGTCGCCCGCGTGCTGCGCGCCCGCGCCACCAACCCCAAGTGGATCGCAGGGCAAATGCGCCATGGCTATCGCGGCGCGTCGGAGATCGCGAAAACCATCGACAATCTCTACGCCTATGCGGCGCTCACTACCGCCGTTCCCAGCCGCCATTTCGATCTGCTGTTCGACGCCACGCTGGGCGATGAAGCCGTGCGCGCATTCCTCAACGCACAAAACCCCGACGCGCTGCAAGAGATGGCGCAGACCTTCGCCAATGCGGCCCGTCGCGGCCTGTGGCTCTCGCGCCGCAATTCCGCGATGACGCTGCTGCGCGACATGCTCGGCGATCCCGCGCCCATGGGGCTGGCTTCATGAGCGCCGCGAATCAACCAAAGGGCTGGTGCCCGGGCGCATTGCGTCCCATGTTGAGCGGCGATGGCTATCTGGTGCGCCTGCGCATCAGCGGCGGCGTTGTTTCCGCCGTCGCCGCGAGGGCTATCGCCGATTGCGTGCAAAGATACTGCAATGGTCTGCTTGATCTGAGCGCCCGCGCCAATCTGCAATTGCGCGGCGTGCAGGAGGCGAGTCTTCCGGCGCTGGTCGAGGCCTTGCAGGTTCATGGCTTGATAGACGAGAGCGCCGAGGCTGAAGCCGTGCGCAATGTGCTGGCCTCGCCATTGGCGGGGCTCGCGCCCGATGCAGCCTTTGACATAAGGCCGCATGTGCGCGCGCTAGAGCAGCGCCTCGTCAGCGATGATGCGCTGCATGGGCTGCCATCTAAATTCGGCTTCATTGTTGATGATGGCGGCGACCTCAGCCTTGCGAGTATTGGCGCCGATATTCGCTTTGTGGCCCTGCATGATCAAAGCGCGCCGCGCTTCCTAGTGAGCCTTGCGTGCTGTGATGAAGCAGCTGTCATCGAAGCTGTCGAGTTGCCCGATGTCGCCGCGCGGCTGGCGACTGCTTTCATAAATGAAGCGCGTCAATGCGAAACTCCGCCACGCCGTATGGCTGCCCTGATCGCTTCGCGCGGCGCTGCGGTCATCTGGCGCGCTGCGGGACTTGCGCCCTCGCCTCAGATACCACGCGCCACCTCGCCGCCCCAACCCCTCGGCCATCACCCCATCGGCGCCTCAGGCTTTCTGGGCCTTGGTTTAGCATTCGGTCGCGTCAGCGCGCAGGATCTCGCATGGCTTGCGGATATGGCGCAGGCGCATGGCGCCGGTGTAATGCGCCTGACGCCATGGCGCACGATTCTCCTGCCTGGCGTTGACGCCAAGGCGGCGCAGCACATTCTCTCGCAAGCCAGCGACGCCTTCATCACCGACTCCAGCGATGCGCGCCTCGCCGTCATCGCCTGCCCCGGTGCTCCAGCTTGCGCCAGCGCGGAGTCGCCAACGCAAGGCGACGCGCTTGCGCTGTCTCTGCTCGCCCGCGCCTTGTCGCCAGCAGGCGTCACGCTGCATGTCTCTGGCTGCGCCAAGGGCTGCGCGCGGCCTCAGGCCTCCGCCGTGACGCTTGTTGCGCGCGCGGGGCTTTATGATCTCATCACCCAAGGCCGCGCCAGCGATACGCCTGTGCAGCAAGGTCTTGATCTCACCGCTTGCCGCGCTGCCCTGCGCGCCATGGCCGCAACTGAGGGAGCGCGCCTTTGAGCGGCTATGCCTATATTCGCGATGGCGCGGAGATCTATCGAAGGTCCTTCGCCATGATCCGCGCCGAAAGCGATCTCAAGCGCTTCACGCCGGAGGAGGAGATCGTCGCAGTGCGGGTGATCCATTCTTGCGGCATGGTGGAAGTGGCAGCCGATGTGGCCTTTTCGAAAGACGCCGCCATCATCGCGCGGCAAGCGCTGCGCAACGGCGCGCCGATCCTGTGCGACGCCAAGATGGTCGCCAATGGCGTGACCAAGGCGCGCCTGCCCGCCAACAATCAGATCATCTGCACCCTCGACGATCCCGCCACCGCGCGCCTTGCGCAGGAGCTTGGCACAACGCGCACCGCAGCGGCGATGGAGCTTTGGCGCCCGCATCTGGCTGGCGCCATCGTCGCCATCGGCAATGCGCCGACCGCTTTGTTTCGCCTGCTGGAGATGCTCGACGCAGGCGCGGCCCCTCCCGCCGCCATCATCGGCATGCCCGTGGGTTTTGTCGGCGCGGCGGAATCAAAAGATGCGCTTATGGCGGATGGCCGCGTGCCCTGCATCATCGTGCGCGGCCGCAAGGGGGGTAGCGCCATGACGGTCGCGGCCATCAATGCGCTGGCGAGCGACAAGGAATGAGCGCGCTCTCTCAACAAGGGCGTCTGTATGGCGTTGGCCTCGGGCCGGGCGATCCTGATCTCGTCACCATCAAATCCCTGAAGGCGCTGCAGGCTGCGCCCGTGGTCGCTTATTTCGCCAAGCGCGGAAAGCGCGGCAATGCACGGATGATCGCGGATACGCTGATGGTTCCCGGCGTGATCGAACTGCCGCTGGTCTATCCGGTGACCGTGGAGATTCCCTTCGACAGTCCGCAATACAAGGCGCAGCTTGCGGCCTTTTATGGGGAGGCGAGCGAAGCGATCGCCGCGCATCTGCGCGCGGGACGCGATGTCGCACTTTTGTGCGAGGGAGATCCGCTGTTCTACGGCTCCTTCATGCATCTTTATGTCCGCTTGCGCGAGGCCTTCCCCGTCACCATTTGCGCGGGGGTGACGGGCATGTCTGGCTGCTGGACGGCGGCGGGCGCGCCCATGACCTGGGGCGACGATGTGCTCAGCGTGCTGCCGGGCACGCTGCCGCGCGAGGCGCTTTTGCGCCGTGTCAAAGACGCGGATGCGCTGGTCTTCATGAAGCTCGGGCGCAACTTCGCCAAGGTGCGCGATGTGCTGCGCGAAGCGGGCCTGCTGGAGCGCGCCATCTATGTGGAGCGCGGCTCCATGGCGAACGAGCAGGTGACGCCCCTCAAGGACAAGCACGACGACGCCGCGCCCTATTTCTCCATCATCATCGTGCCCGGGCAGGGGCGACGTCCATGAGCGGGGCGGGGCGCATATTGGTCGTGGGCCTTGGGCCGGGACCTCAGGCGTGGCTGACGCCCGAGGCGAGCGGCGCTCTTGAGATCGCGAGCGACCTCATCGGCTATGGTCCCTATGTGGAACGCATCCCTGAGCGCGCGGGGCAAGTGCGTCATGCAACGGATAATCGTGTGGAGCTTGATCGGGCACGCCATGCGCTGGAACTTGCGAAGGCGGGGCGCGTGGTCGCTGTCGTGTCAGGCGGCGATCCCGGCGTCTTCGCCATGGCGGCGGCTTTGTTTGAGGCGGTGGATCATGGCGATGCGTCTGACCGTGCGGTCAACATATCCGTGCTGCCCGGCGTCAGCGCCATGCAGGCGGCGGCGGCAAAGCTCGGGGCGCCGTTGGGGCATGATTTCTGCGCGATTTCGCTCTCCGATAATCTGAAGCCCTGGGACGTCATCGTGCGGCGCCTCACCGCTGCGGCGCAGGGCGATTTTGTCATCGCCTTTTACAATCCCGCTTCGCGCGCAAGGCCCGACGCCATCCATGCGGCGTTCAAGCTGCTGCGTGAATTGAAGGCGGCGGACACGCCGGTCGCTTTTGCGCGCGCTGTGGGCCGCGAGGATGAAAAGCTGAACCTCACCACGCTGGGCGAGGCTGATCCTTCGATCTGCGACATGAGCACGCTGGTGCTGATCGGCTCCAGCGAAACGCGCTTCATCGCGCGGCCCGATGGTCTGGCGCCCTGGATCTATACGCCCCGTCACTACGGAGGCGGGCGATGAGCGCTGATCCAGTCCAGCGCGGCGTCAAGATCGAACAGGGTTTCGCCTTTCGGCGCCTGCGGGCGATTGACCATGATCACGCGAAGCCCAAGTGCGCGGGCGGCGAGCAATTTGTTTTCCGTCGCCGCGCCGCCGCTGTTCTTGGTGCAGATAAAGTCGAATCTCTCCGCCTGCATCAGCGCGCGTTCATCCGCCAGCGCAAAGGGCGGGCGGGCCAGCAGCACGCGGCAGCGCGGCGGCAATTCGCTGGCGTCCGGCTGGTCGATGCTGCGGGCGACATAGGTATGTTGCGGCGCGCGTTTGAAGGCGCCCAGCGACAGGCGACCCACGGTGAGGAACACATGGGCTGGCGCTTCGCCCAGCGCATCGACGGCGGCCTCGATATCGGGAACCTCGATCCAGCGGTCGTCAGGCGCCGGCGTCCAGGGCTTGCGGGTGAAGGTGAGGCGCGGCACGCCAAGGCGCGCGCAGGCCTGCGCGGCGTGTTGCGACATCTGCGCGGCGAAGGGATGGGTGGCGTCGATGACAAGGGGCGTGCGCATCTGCGCGAGATAAGCGGCGAGACCATCCACCCCGCCAAAGCCGCCGATGCGGCTGGGGATGCTGGGCAGCAGCGGCGTTTTGGTGCGCCCTGCGAAGGAGAGCAGCGCGGGCAGATCGGAACGCGCGGCGAGCGCAGCGGCCAGCTTCATGGCCTCGCCGGTGCCGCCGAGTATCAGGATGCGCCCTTGCTCGTCTTGCATGGTTCATTCCCCAGGGAGCCCCGCCCATGAGCGCGCCCGCGACAGATCCCGTCTGGCTGACCCTGATCGGCCTTGGCGAAGACGGGCTTGATGGCCTGTCTCCTGCCGCAATCCGCGCTTTGGAGCAAGCCTCGTTTATTGTTGGCGGCGCGCGGCATCTGGCTTTGCTGGGGGCGACGAAGGCGCAATGCATGGCTTGGCCCACGCCGCTCGAGGCGGGCGTGGAGGCCGTGCTGGCGCGGCGGGGGCGCCCGACCTGCGTTCTGGCGTCGGGCGATCCCTTTCATTACGGCGTCGGCGCCACGCTCATGCGCCATCTGCCAGCGAGCGAAATGCGCTGCCTGCCTGCGCCTTCCGCCTTCTCGCTCATCTGCGCGCAGCTGGGCTGGGCGCAGCAGGATTGCGCCCTGCTCTCCTTGCATGGGCGCCCGCTGGAGCGTCTTGCGCCCCATCTGCAACCCGGCGCGCGCCTTCTGGCGCTGACCTGGGATGGCGAGACGCCGCGCAAGGTGGCGGAGCGTCTGGTGGCGCTGGGCTTGGGGCGCAGTCGTCTCATCGTCTGCGAGGCCATGGGCGGGCCGCGCGAGCGGCGGGTGGAATCCACCGCTGCGGAGTTTCACGGCGTCGTCGATGCGCTGAACACCCTCGCCATCGAGGTGGTGGCGGATCGCGGCGCGCGGATCATGCCGCTGGCGTCGGGCCTGCCCGATGATCTCTTCGAGCATGACAGTCAGATCACCAAGCGCGAGGTGCGCGCCATCACGCTCTCCACCTTGGCGCCGCGCCGGGGCGAGTTGCTGTGGGATATTGGCGCGGGGTCCGGCTCCATCTCCATCGAATGGATGCTGCGCCACCCCGCCAACCGCGCCATCGCCATCGAGATGCGGGCGGATCGCGCGGCGCGCATTGGGCGCAATGCGCTCGAATTGGGTGTGCCTGATTTGTGCATTGTGGAAGGCGCCGCGCCTGCGGCCTTGGCGGGCCTGCCGACGCCCGACGCCATTTTCATCGGCGGCGGCGGGACAGACGCGGGCGTGCTCGACGCCGCCTTTGCGGCCCTGCCCGAGGGCGGGCGGCTGGTGGTGAATGCGGTGACGCTGGAGACCCAGGCCGAGATCATGCGCCGCCATGTGGCCCTTGGCGGGTCGCTCACCAAGATCGAGATTGCGCGGGCCGATCCCGTGGGGCCGTTTCATGGCTGGCGTGCGGCCATGCCGGTCATGCAATGGTCCATCACCAAGGGGGAGGCGCCATGAGCGCGCAGGCGACCCTTGTGGACATCGCCATCGGCCTTGGCTGCCGCAAGGGCGTCAGCGGCGAGGCCATCGCGAGCCTTGTGCGCGAGGCTTTGGCGCGCATCGAGCAGACGGGCGCCGCCGCGCTTTTCACTGTGGATGGCAAGCGCGCCGAGGCAGGTCTTGCGCAGGCTGCGCAGGCGCTCGCCATGCCCCTGCATTTTCTCACCCAAGAGGCGCTGGCGGCGGTGGCTGATCTCGCGCAGACGCGCTCGCCCCGTGTGGAGGCTCTTTTCGGCGTGCCATCGGTGGCCGAGACCGCCGCGCTTGCGGGCGCAGGTGCGGGCGCTGTGCTGATCCTGCCCCGTATCGCCCGCGACAACGTCACCTGCGCCATCGCGCGGACTGCGCTGATGAAGGAGGCCACGCCATGACGGTCCATTTCATCGGCGCTGGGCCGGGGGCGCCCGATCTCATCACGGTTCGTGGACGCGATCTCGTGGCGCGCTGTCCGGTGTGTCTCTATGCGGGCTCGCTTGTGCCGAAGGAGATTCTGGATTTCTGCCCGCCCGGCGCGCGCATCATCAACACCGCCGCGCTCTCGCTAGAGAACATCGGCGCCGAATTCCGCACCGCCATGGAGCGGGGCGAGGATGTGGCGCGGCTGCATTCAGGCGATCTGTCGGTCTGGAGCGCCATGGGCGAGCAGATCCGGCTACTGAACACGCTTGGCATCCCCTTCACCATCACGCCGGGCGTGCCCTCCTTCGCGGCTGCTGCGGCGGCGCTGGGCTGCGAATTGACCCTGCCGGAGGTGGCCCAATCGGTGGTGCTGACGCGCACTTCGGGCCGCGCCTCCTCAATGCCCGAGGGGGAGAGTCTCGCCAATTTCGCCCGCACGGGCGCGGTGCTGGCGATCCATCTGTCGATCCACACGCTGTCTAAAGTGGTGGTGGAGTTGATCCCCCATTATGGCGCGGATTGCCCGGCCGCCGTGGTCTATCGCGCGAGCTGGCCCGATGAGCGGATCTATCGCGGCACGCTCGCCACCATCGCGGCGCAACTGGGCGCGCAGCCCGTGGAGCGCACCGCGCTCATCATGGTGGGCCGCACGCTGGGCGCGACGGATTTTCGCAACAGCGCGCTTTATGACGGGGACTATCAGCGCCGCTTCCGGACGCCGGGCTGGCGGGGGAGCGACGAATGAGCGGCTCAACCCACAAGCTGCGGCTGTGTGGTCGCGATCACCTCACCGCTGCGATTCACGATGGCGATGTCGAGCAGCACGCCCGAGCCGCGCAGGGCTTTTGCGGCTGTGCGCCAGCCATGGCGGGCGACCTCTGCGGCGATATCGACGCCTGCGGTTGCGCAACGGTCCAGCACCTCGTTGGCGGTGTTGGCGGTGAGCACACCAGCGGAGAGTTCTTCGCTTCCACCAGCTTCGCGCACGCGCTGCGACAGCCATGCAAGATCCACCGCGCCGCGCCGCGAATGCAGATCGAGCATGCCTTGCCCAAGCTTGGTCATCTTGGCGAAGCCCCCGCCGACAGTGACGCGCTGCACCGGATGCTGGCGCAGATATTTCAGCATGCCCCCGACGAAATCGCCCATCTCGATCAGCGCCACATCCGGCAGGGCGAAATGGCGCTGCAGGGCCTTCTCGGAGGTGCTGCCCGTGGCGCCCGCCAGATGATCGGCGCCCACGGCGCGGGCCACGTCTATGCCGCGATGGATCGAGCTGATCCAGGCCGCGCAGGAAAAGGGCGTGACGATGCCTGTGGTGCCCAGGATCGACAGGCCGCCGACAATGCCAAGGCGCCCGTTGAGGGTGCGCTCGGCGATCTTCTCACCGCCGGGAATGGCGATTTCGATTTCTACATCCACCGGTCCGCCAAGGGCCGAAGCAGCGTCAGCGATGGCTTTGCGCATCATATCGCGGGGGACGGGGTTGATGGCGGGCTCGCCCGGCGCCAACGCCAGTCCCGGCCTTGTGACGGTGCCCACGCCCTCGCCCGCCTTGAAGGTGACGCCAGCGCCGGGCGCGCCGGGGCGGACCGTGGCGAGAATCAGCGCGCCATGGGTGACATCGGGATCATCCCCCGCATCCTTGATGACGCCCGCCTTGGCGAAGCCCGGGCCTTGTTCCGTCGTGGCCAGCGCGAAGGCCACCTGCGCCCCGTTGGGCAGTTCGATGCTCACGGGATCGGGAAAGGCGCCGCCCACCAGCGCCTCATAGGCGGCGCGGGCTGCGGCGGTGGCGCAGGCGCCCGTCGTCCAGCCTCTGCGCAATGGTCCGGGGTGCGGATCGTTCATCGGAAAATCCATAGCGAATCGGCGCCCATCAGGGAAGAAACTCTTGTGGGGAGGGCGCGCGCATGAATTTTGAGCAGGCAGGGACGCCCGGCCTCGTCATCGCGGCGCCCCGCTCCTCCAGCGGCAAGACCACGCTGACGCTTGGCCTGTTGCGCGCCTTTACGCGCCGGGGCGTGCGGGTGCGCGGGCTGAAATGCGGGCCTGACTACATCGATCCGGCCTTTCATGGGGTGGCGGCGGGGCGCTCCAGCCTCAACCTCGACGCCTGGGCCATGGAGCCCGCTCTGCTGGCCGCGCTCGCCGTGGAGGCGGGGCAGGGTGCGGACCTCACGCTTTGCGAGGGGCTGATGGGGCTCTTTGATGGCGTGCCCGCGCCGGAGGGGCGCAGCGGCTCCTCCGTCGATGTTGCGGCGGCCACGAGTTGGCCGGTGTTGCTGGTGCTGGATGTGAGCGGCCAGTCGCAGTCCGCCGGCGCCATCGTGCAGGGCTGCGTGAGCTATGATCCGCGCATCAGCATTGCGGGCGTCATCCTCAACAAGGTTGGCAGCGAGCGGCATCGGCGCCTTGTCACCGACGCCATTATCCGCACGGGCGTGCCGGTGCTGGGCTCCATTCCGCGCGATGGACAGGTGAGCCTGCCCGAGCGGCATCTGGGCCTTGTGCAAGCCAGCGAGACGCAGGGCCTCGCACCAATCCTAGACCGCATGGCCGATCTGGTGGAGGCCCATGTGGATCTCGCCGCCATCCGCGCCGTTGCGCTTGCGCCCCGGGCCGCCGCGCCCCATGCGGGTCTGGCGCTGCCGCCGCCGGGCCAGCGCATCGCGCTCGCCCGCGACGTCGCTTTCTCTTTCGTCTATGCGCATCATCTGGAAGGCTGGCGCAAGGCGGGGGCGGAAATCGTGCCCTTCTCGCCCCTGCGCGATGAGGCGCCTTCGCCCGATTGCGACGTCTGCTGGCTGCCGGGCGGCTATCCCGAGCTGCATGCGCAGGTGCTATCGAACGCGCAAAACTTCCTTAGCGGCCTTCGCGCCTTTGCCCAGCACAAGCCGGTGCATGGGGAGTGCGGCGGCTACATGACGCTGGGCGCGAGCCTCACCGACGCCAGCGGGCAAGAATGGCCGATGGCGGGCTTGCTGGATGTGAAGACCAGTTTCGCCAAACGCAAAATGAACCTCGGCTATCGCGATGTGACTCTGCTGCAGGATGGCCGCCTGGGCGCCAAAGGCGCGCGGTTGCGCGGCCACGAGTTTCACTATGCGACGATCACCGAGCAGGGCCAGGATGAGCCGCTCGCTATGGCGCGCGACGCCTATGGCTCCGCGCCCACGCCGTCGGGCAGTCGGCGCGGGCAGGTGAGCGGGTCATTCTTTCATGTGGTGGCGCAGGCGCCGGACGAGGGGGGCGGGCATGGCGATGCATGAAGAACCGCGCGGCTTGGTTGCGATGCGCGCTTCCATCTCGCTCAAGCAGCGGATCGCGCTGATGTTCGTTCCGCTCATCGCGGCCAACATTGCTGTGTGGATCTGGGCGCTCGCCGCCTTCCACGATCATCCGGTGCTGCTGGGCACCTGCGCGCTGGCCTACGTGCTGGGCCTGCGCCACGCTGTCGATCCCGACCATATCGCAGCCATCGACAATGTGACGCGCAAATTGATGCAGGAGAAACGCCAGCCCGTTTCCGTGGGGCTTTGGTTCGCGCTGGGCCATTCGGCGCTTATCTGCATCGCGGTTGGGGGCATCGCTTTCACCGCCACGTCCCTGTCAGATGAACGTTTCGCGAACTGGCGCGAGATCGGCGGCGTCATCAGCACTGTTTGCTCTGCGCTGTTCCTCTTCACCATCGCGGTCTTCAACATGGTGGTGCTCGTCAATGTCTGGAAGACATACCGCGCGCTGCAGCGCACCGGGCGCTATGAGGAAGACCAGCTTGAAAACATCCTCAAGGGCCGGGGTTTTCTGGCGCGGTTGATGCAACCGCTGTTCAGGCTCATCTCGAAGAGCTGGCATATGGCGCCGCTGGGATTCCTTTTCGGTCTTGGCTTCGATACCGCCACCGAGATCAGCCTCTTCAGCATCGCCGCCACCGAATCCGCGCGCGGCTTCTCATCCGCCTCCATCATGATCTTTCCGCTGCTCTTCACGGCGGGCATGGCGCTGATCGACACGCTGGACGGCGTCTTGATGCTCGGCGCCTACCAGTGGGCGACGGTGCAGCCGCGCCGCAAGCTGATTTACAATCTGGTCATCACCGCCCTGTCGGTCGCCGTCGCCCTGTTCATCGGCTTGCTGGAGACGCTGGCCCTGTTCGGCGCCAAGCTCGAACTTACCGAGGGCTTCTGGAGCGTGGTCGCCGCGCTCAACGCCTGGTATGGGGATCTCGGCTTTGTGATCGTCGCGCTCTTTGCTGCGGTCTGGCTCGGCGCGTGGCTGTTCTATCGCTCGAAGCGGATGGCCCTGTCATGAGCTTCACCCTTGTGCTGGGCGGCGCGCGGTCGGGCAAGAGCCGCCATGCCGAAGAATTGATCGAGGCCCATCCGGCGCCCTGGACCTATATCGCCACCGCGCAAGCATGGGATGATGAAATGCGCGCGCGCATCAGCCTGCACCGCGCCCGCCGCCCGCAGGGCTGGATCACCGTGGACGCGCCCATCGCCTTGCCCGACGCCATCCGCAACGCCGATCATGGGCAACCGATTCTCGTGGATTGCCTGACGCTCTGGCTCACCAATGTGATGCTGGCGGACGCCGATGTTGCTGCAGCGCGCGAGGATTTGCTCGCCGTCTGCCGCGCCGTCGCCTCACCGCTCGTTCTTGTGAGCAGCGAGGTAGGGTTTGGCATCGTGCCCGACAATGCGCTGGCCCGGCGCTTTCGCGACGAATTGGGCACGCTCAACCAGGCGCTGGCGCGGGAGGCCGCCCATGTGGTCCTCACCGTCGCGGGCCTTCCGCTGAAGGTGAAATGAGGCGCTTGCATTGGGCGGCGGGTTATTCCACTTTGCGGCGGACTGAACAAAGGATCCGCCCCATGACTGCGAACCGCACTTCCCTTGTTTCCATCTTCGCCGCGTTTGGCGCGCTGGCGCTGGCGGCCTTGCCTGCGCAGGCGCAGACCAAAGTGACCGGCGGCGTCGCGGCCTATAATGAGGCGCTGCTGCCCGTCTTCGCGGCGCGCGATCTTGGCTATCTCGAAAAAGAGGGCATCACCCTCGACCTCGTCGATTTCAAGGGTGGCGGCCCCGCCGTGCAGGCCCTGGCGGGCGGCAGCATCGACATCTGCTTCTGCGCTGCCGATCACGTCATTCGCCTGCGCGCGCGCAAGCAGCCCGCGCAAATCCTCATTGGGCTCGACGCCTTTCATTCTTATGCGCTGATCGCCAAGGCGGACGCGCCTTTCAAGGATCTGGCGGGGCTCAAGGGCAAGCGCGTCGGCATCACCTCGCCGGGCAGCCTGACCGACAACACCATTCGCTTTTCCATGAAGGATCTGGGCCTTAACCCCGACCGCGATTTCGAAATTACGGGCGCGGGCGGCGGCGCCAGCATGCAGGCGGCCATCGATTCCGGTCAGGTCGCCGCTGGCATGGTGATCCTGACGGACATGGCGAACATGTTCCAGAAACAGGGCGCCTACAAGGTCGTGCTGGACTATCGCCAGTTGCCCTATCCCTCCTTCGCTGCGCTGTCGCTGGAAAGCTTCGTGAAGAACAAGCCGGCCGCCGCCAAGGGCTTTGTGCGCGCAGTCGCCAAGGCCATTGACGCCCTGGAGAAGGATCCGGAACTGGCGAAGCAGCAACTCGCCAAGATGTTCCCGAACTTCTCGCCCGCTCTGGTGGCGGAGGTCGCCAAAAGCGCCGTCGAGCGCACGCCCAAGGGCGGCGTGGTCAGCGCAGAATCCATCGACAATCTGAACAAGATCGTGCTGGCGACCGACGACACGGTGAAAGCTGTGACTCTTCGGGAAGCCTTCGACGCCTCCTTGTTGAAGGATTGATCATGAGCGAGGGGCATGAGGCGGGCGGCTGGATCGGGCGTAGCGCGGCGCGGGTGGAGGATCATGTGTTGCTGCGCGGCGGCGCGCGGTTTCTTGATGATATCGTCATGCCCGATCTCGCCGAAGCCACCTTCGTGCGCAGCCCGCTCGCCCATGGGCTGATCCGCAGCATCAATTGCGAGGCGGCTCGCGCATTGCCCGGCGTTCACGCGGTCTATGTTTTCGCCGATCTGCGGCGCGTGCTCATGCAGGACTACATACCCCAGGCGCTGCCTGCGGGCGGTTTGCGTTTTGACGTCGATCCGCCCTGCCTCGCCATTGATGAAGTCTGCTATGTGGGCGAGCCCGTCGCCATGGTCGTCGCGACCTCGCGGCGTATTGCTGAAGATGCGGCGGCGCTGGTGGAGCTTGATATTGAAGCGCTGCCTGTGCTGGTCGATCCCGTGGAGGGGTTGCAACAGGGCGCGCCGAAGGTGCGGCTCTCCTGCCCCGACAATCTCGTGGCGCGCACCAAGGTGGATTACGGCGATGTGGAGGGCGCCTTTGAGGGCGCGGCCCATGTGGTGCGCGAGCAGTTTCGCCTGAACAAGGGCGGCGGCCATCCCATGGAGCTGCGCGGCGTCGTGGCGCGCCATGACGAGATCACGGATCAACTGACCCTGTGGAACTCCACCCAGATGCCGCACCGCGCCAAGGCGTTATTGGTGGCGTCGCTGGGCCTCGCCGAGCATCAGGTGCGCGTGGTGACGCCGGAGGTCGGCGGCGGCTTTGGCACCAAGGCCGTGTTCCACCCGGAAGAGCTCGCCGTGCCCGCTGCGGCGCTGCTGCTCAAGCGTCCGATCAAATGGGTGGAGGATCGCTTCGAGAGCTTCACCGCCAGCAGTGGCGAGCGCGAGCAGATCTGGACTGTGGAAGGCGCTTTTGACGCTGACGGGCGCCTGCGGGGCATTCGGGGAACGCTGGTCTACGACCATGGCGCCGCCACGCCCTATGGCATTGCGCTGCCCTTCAACGCCGCGACCAATCTCATCGGGCCCTATATTCTGCCCGCCTATCGCATGCTCATTGATCTGTGCCTGACCAACAAGACGCCCGCCGCCCCCACGCGCGGCGCGGGCCGTCCGCAGGGCACCTTCGTGATGGAGCGCCTGCTGGACCGCATGGCCCTGCAACTGGGCCTGGCGCGCGATGAAATCCGCCGCCGCAACATGATCGCGCCCGCGCAGATGCCCTACACCATTCCCGTCAAGCAGCGCGATGGCAGCTTGATGGTCTATGACAGCGGGGATTATCCGCAGTGCCAGGTGATGGCGCTGAAAGCCGCTGGCTGGGAGGATTTTCCGCAGCGCCAGAAAGAGGCGCGCAAGCAGGGCCGCTTCATTGGTCTGGGCCTCGCCAATTACGTGGAGGCGACGGGGCGCGGGCCTTTCGAGAGCGTGAGCATCAGCGTCGGCCCCTCCGGCCAGGTCATTGTCTCCAGCGGCGCCACCGCCCAGGGGCAGGGCGTGAAGACCATGCTGGCGCAGGTGGTGGCGCAGGTGCTGGGCGTGGCCCCCGAGACGATTCATGTCGTCGTCGGCGACACCTCGGCGACCCCCGCAGGCCTTGGCGCCTATGCGAGCAGGCAAGCCGTCACCGCAGGCAATGCGGCCTTTGCGGCGGCGACACTGCTGGCGAACAAGGCGAAGATAGCGGCTTCCGAATTGCTCGAAGCCGCCGTCGATGATCTCGTCATTCGCGATGGCGTCGTGGAGGTGAAGGGGGTGCCGGGCCATGGCAAGAGCCTCACGCAGATCGCGCGTGCGCTGGCGGGCACGCCGGGCTTCGCGCTGCCGGGCAATCTGCCGCCGGGGCTTTCCGCCGCTTCCGATTTCATGACCTCGGGGTTGAGTTACACCAACGGCTGTCATCTCGCCGAAGTCGAGGTGGATCCCGACACCGGCGGCGTCAAGATCCTGCGCTATGTGGTGGTGCATGACTGCGGCCGCATGATCAATCCCATGATGGTGGAGGGGCAGATTCTCGGCGGCGTCATCCATGGCATTGGCATGACGCTCTTCGAATGGATGCGCTATGATCGCGAAGGCCAGCCCCTGACCGTCACCCTCGCCGATTATCTGCTGCCGACGTCTGACGTGGTGCCGCGTCTGGAAATCCTCCATCTGGAATCCCCAACGCCGCTCAATCCGCTGGGCGTCAAGGGCGCGGCGGAGAGCGGCACCATTGGCGCGCCCGCGACCATCATTTCCGCGATTGAAGACGCGCTGCGCCCCCTCGATATTCGCGTGAGCCAGTTGCCGCTGACGCCGCCGCAGTTGCGCAGGCTGATCCGCGCCGCACAAGCTTCGGAGATGGTCGCATGAAGGCGCCGCCCTTTCGCTACCATGCGCCAGAGGATCTGGCCTCCGCTGTGGCGCTTCTGGCGCAATATGAGAATGCGCGCGTGCTGGCGGGCGGCCAGTCGCTCATGCCCATGATGAACCTGCGCGTGGCGGGGCCTGATCATCTCATTGATCTCGGCCGCATCGCTGATTTGCGCGGCATTGAAGAGACGCCGCAGGGCCTGCGCATTGGCGCCATGGTGACTCAGCGCGCGCTGGAAAAATCTGAGCTCGTCGCCCGCGCGTGCCCGCTTTTGTCGGAAGCCGTGACCCATGTGGGCCATCAGCAGACGCGCAATCGCGGTACGCTGGGCGGCAGCCTGTGTCATCTTGATCCCGGCGCCGAATTGCCTGTCGCCGCCGCCGCGCTGGATGCGGTGTTGCATGTTGTTGGGCCTGCGCGCGCGCGCGACATCGCCTTCGCCGATTTCCCGCTGGACTATCTGACTTCCTCGCTGGCGCCCGGCGAAATGCTTGTTCATGTGACCTTTCCGCGCGCGGATCGCCGCAGCGGCGCGGCCTTTCTGGAGTTCAACCGTCGCCCCGCCGATTTCGCTATCGTCTCTGTTGCGGTGACGCTCACGCTCGGCGCAGAAGGCGTCATTACTCAGGCCACCATCGCCATTGGCGGCGTATCCCATGCGCCGGTGCGGTTGGCGCAGGTGGAAAATTCCTTGATGGGCGCGCGCGCTGATGAGGCCGCTTTTGCAGGCGCAGCAGCCCTCGCGGCTTTGACCCCCTGCGATGGGGACGAGGTCTATCCCGCCGATTACCGACAGGAGCTTTGCGGCGTGCTTGTGCGGCGCGCGCTCGTCATCGCAGCCGCGCGCGCGGGAGGCCCTGCCCATGTTTGATCCACGCCCCATCAAGCTCAGCGTCAACGGCAAGTCGGTTGAGACGACGGTCGATTCGCGCATGCATCTGGCGGATTTCCTGCGCAAGGAGCTGACCCTCACCGGCACGCATATTGGCTGCGAACATGGCGTTTGCGGCGCCTGCACCGTGCTGGTGAATGGC
>CAMDOY010000007.1 GCA_945903655.1 Rhizobium sp. Q54
GGCAGCAGAAAGACCGCGCAGTCCCGCTCGAAGACCTCCTGAACCGCCTTTTCCGCAGCCGCTGTCCAGGGATCGGCCCCATAGGGCATGGCGGCGCCCGCATTGGCGGCCACCAGCGCCGCCAGAACCTGATCGGACGCTCCTGAGGAATTGTCGCTGGCGAAATCCATGGCTGCGCATCTCCTGTTCCTCTGCTTTGTGGACGAGAAGGCGCCCTCTGTTCAACCCGGCAAACCTATGGGAAGGAGGCCTCCAGCATTTTGCCGCAGGTCATCCGCCCCGGCTTGTGCGAAAGAGGTAAATCTGTCATGTTCCACCTTCCTAGATAGGACAGCTTTGCTGACCATTTGTGGAACGGGCTCCCAAAATCACGAAAAGCTTCGATTTGGCTGCTCTGGGCGACCTTTCAGGTGGTCCAGCTGAGATGCCGGAGCGTGATAGGGTGTGCGGTGGCGAGGCGTAGCTCGGTGGCATCACCGAACGGAGCGGACAATGGACGGGCACGACAACAGGGGACTGGATGGCATGGACGCGCAGGCGATGAGCAGCGCGCTCAAACGCACGGACGCCGCCAAAGCCTTGACGACCCCTGCATTTGGAGCGCCCGCCATGCATATCCCCATGATCGACCCCGCCATGCCCGAAGCCCAGGGCCTCTTCGATCCCGCCCATGGCAAGGACGCCTGCGGCGTCGGCTTCATCGCCGACATGCACAACCGCAAGACCCATGCAATCGTCCAGCAGGGCCTGCAGATCCTGCTCAATCTCGACCATCGCGGCGCGGTGGGCGCGGATCCCAAGCTCGGCGACGGCTGCGGCATCCTCGTCCAGATCCCCCATGACTTCTTCGTGCAGGAATGCGCTGGCCTGGGCATGACCCTGCCCGCCGCGCAGCACTATGGCGTCGGCCAATTCTTCATGCCCCGCAACGACGCCGCCCGCGCCGAGGCGGAAAAGATCGTGGCCGCGCAACTCGCGCAGGAAGGGCTCACCCTTCTGGGCTGGCGCAACGTCCCCGTGGACAATTCGGACCTTGGCGAGGCCGTGAAGGCCGTCGAGCCCGTGATGCGTCAGGTTTTCGTGGCCTATGGCGCCGGCACCAAGGACGAGGACCACTTCGAGCGCCAGCTTTATCTGGCCCGCAAGTGCATCTCCAACGCCATCTATGCGCTGGCCCGCCGCGACATGGCGGAATTCTATCCGGTCTCCATGTCCTGCCGCACCATCGTCTACAAGGGCATGGTTCTGGTGAGCCAGCTCGGCTCCTATTACAAGGACCTGAGCGACCCGCGCTTCATCAGCGCCCTCGCGCTCGTCCATCAGCGTTTCGCCACCAACACCTTCCCGTCCTGGCGGCTCGCCCATCCCTATCGCATGGTCGCCCATAACGGCGAGATCAACACCCTGCGCGGCAACGTCAACTGGATGGCGGCCCGTCAGGCCTCCGTGGCGAGCGAACTCTTCGGCGACAATATCTCCAAGCTCTGGCCCATTTCCTACGAGGGCCAGTCGGACACCGCCTGTTTCGACAACGCGCTGGAATTCCTGGTGCAGGGCGGCTACTCGCTTTGCCACGCCATGATGATGCTGATCCCCGAGGCCTGGGCGGGCAATCCGCTCATGGATGAGGATCGCCGCGCCTTCTACGAATATCACGCCGCCCTCATGGAACCCTGGGACGGCCCCGCCGCCATGGCCTTCACCGATGGCCGCCAGATCGGCGCGACCCTCGACCGTAACGGCCTGCGCCCCGCCCGCTACATCGTGACCGAGGATGGCCTCGTGATCATGGCCTCGGAAGTCGGCGTGCTGCCGATCCCCGAAGAGAGCATCATCAAGAAGTGGCGCCTGCAGCCCGGCAAGATGCTGCTGGTGGATCTGGAGCAGCACCGCATCATCTCCGACGACGAGATGAAGCAGACCCTCTCCAACGCCCATCCCTACAGCGACTGGCTGGAGCGCACGCAGATCGTGCTGGAAGACCTGAAGCCCGTGGAGGCCCGCGCGGCCCGTACGGACGTCTCCCTGCTCGACCGTCAGCAGGCCTTCGGCTACACGCAGGAAGACCTCTCGATCCTGCTCGCGCCCATGGCGGTGACGGGCGAGGAGGGCGTGGGCTCCATGGGCACCGACACGCCCATCTCCGTCCTCTCCGACAAGTCGAAGCTGCTCTACAGCTATTTCCAGCAGAACTTCGCGCAGGTGACCAACCCGCCGATCGATCCGATCCGCGAGCAGCTCGTCATGAGCCTCGTCTCCTTCATCGGCCCGCGCCCCAACATCTTCGACCGCGACGGCAATTCCAAGCGCAAGCGGCTTGAAGTGCGTCAGCCGATCCTGACCAACGCCGATCTCGAGAAGATCCGTTGCATCGGGCATCTGGAAGATTCCTTCGACACCCGCACCCTCGACATGACCTATGCGGCGGATCTGGGCGCGGCGGGCATGGAGCCCATGCTGGAGCGCCTGTGCGAGCGCGCCGAACAGGCCGTGCGCGGCGGCTACAACATCATCATCCTCTCCGACCGCATGGTCGGCCCCGACCGCATGCCGATCCCCGCGATTCTCGCGACTGCGGCCGTGCATCACCACCTCATCCGCAAGGGCCTGCGCACCTCCGTGGGCCTTGTGGTGGAGACCGGCGAGGCGCGCGAAGTCCATCACTTCGCCTGTCTGGCGGGCTATGGCGCGGAAGCCATCAATCCCTATCTCGCCTTCGAGACCCTTGCCGGCATGGCGAAGGAATTCCCCGAGGAGGTCGACGAATATGAGGCGGTGAAGCGCTTCATCAAGTCGGTGGACAAGGGCCTGTTGAAGGTCATGTCCAAGATGGGCATCTCGACCTACCAGTCCTATTGCGGCGCGCAGATCTTCGACGCCATCGGCCTGAGCAAGAGCTTCGTGCAGAAGTATTTCACGGGCACGGCGACCACCATCGAGGGCGTCGGCCTTGAGGAGGTCTCCCGCGAGACCGCCGAGCGCCATCGCGACGCCTTCGGCGACTCGCCCGTCTATCGCTATGCGCTGGATGTGGGCGGCGAATATGCGGTGCGCGTGCGCGGCGAGGCTCACGCCTGGTCGGCCCAGTCCGTGTCGCTGCTGCAGCATGCGGTGCGCGGCAATGCGCAGGACAAATATCGCGCCTTCGCCAAGATGCTCAACGAGCAGGACGAGCGCTTTCTCACCATTCGCGGCCAGTTCCGCATTCGCAGCGCCGAAGAGGATGGCCGCAAGCCCGTGCCCCTCGACGAGGTCGAATCCGCCAAGGACATCGTGAAGCGTTTCGCCACCGGCGCCATGTCCTATGGCTCCATCTCGCGCGAGGCGCACACGACGCTCGCCATCGCCATGAACCGCATCGGCGGCAAGTCGAACACCGGTGAAGGCGGCGAGGAGTCTGATCGCTTCAAGCCCATGGCCAATGGCGACAGCATGCGCTCCGCCATCAAGCAGGTGGCCTCGGGCCGCTTTGGCGTGACGACGGAATATCTCGTCAATTCCGACATGATGCAGATCAAGATGGCGCAGGGCGCCAAGCCCGGCGAGGGCGGCCAGCTGCCGGGCCACAAGGTCGATGCGGTCATCGCCAAGGTGCGCCATTCGACGCAAGGCGTGGGCCTCATCTCCCCCCCGCCCCATCATGACATCTATTCCATCGAGGATCTCGCCCAGCTCATCTTCGACCTGAAGAACGTCAATCCTGACGCGCAGGTCTCCGTGAAGCTCGTCTCGGAAGTGGGCGTGGGCACGGTGGCGGCGGGCGTCTCCAAGGGCCGCGCCGACCATGTGACCATCTCGGGCTATGAGGGCGGCACGGGCGCCTCCCCGCTGACCTCCATCAAGCATGCGGGCAGCCCCTGGGAAATCGGCCTCGCCGAGACCCATCAGACCCTCGTGCTGAACCGTCTGCGCTCGCGCATCGCCGTGCAGGTGGATGGCGGCTTGCGCACCGGTCGCGACGTGATCGTGGGCGCGCTCTTGGGCGCCGATGAATTCGGCTTCGCCACCGCCCCGCTCATTGCGGCGGGCTGCATCATGATGCGCAAGTGCCATCTCAACACCTGCCCGGTGGGCGTCGCCACGCAGGACCCCGTCCTGCGCAAGCGCTTCGTCGGCCAGCCCGAGCATGTCATCAACTTCTTCTTCTTCGTCGCCGAAGAAGTGCGCGAGATCATGGCCACGCTGGGCTATCGTCGCTTCGATGAGATGATCGGCCAGATGCAGATGCTCGACAAGACGCAGGTGGTCGATCACTGGAAGGCGAAGGGGCTCGACTTCTCCCGGCTCTTCCACAAGCCCGAAACCTCCGTGCCGACCCCGATCTTCCATACGGAAGCGCAGGATCACGGCCTCGACAAGGTTCTGGACCGCAGCCTCATCGCACAGGCGCGCGAGGCCATCGACACCGGCAAGAGCGTCACCATCGAGGCGACCATCGCCAGCAATGACCGCACCACCGGCGCCATGCTGTCAGGCGAAGTCGCCAAGCGCTGGGGCCACAAGGGCCTGGCCGAAGACACGATCCATGTGAAGCTGAAGGGCACGGCGGGCCAGAGCTTCGGCGCCTGGCTGGCGCGCGGCGTGACGCTGGAGCTGGAAGGCCAGGCCAACGATTACGTGGGCAAGGGCCTCTCGGGCGGTCGCATCACCATCCGCCCGGCGGCGGAGGCCACCAAGATCGTGCCGCATGAGTCCATCATCGCGGGCAATACGCTGCTCTACGGCGCCATCGCTGGCGAGGCCTATATCAGCGGCGTGGTGGGCGAGCGTTTCGCGGTCCGCAACTCCGGCGCCATCGCGGTGGTCGAAGGCGCGGGCGATCATGGCTGCGAATACATGACCGGCGGCGTAGTCGTGGTGATCGGCCAGACCGGCCGCAACTTCGCGGCGGGCATGTCGGGCGGCATCGCCTATGTGCTCGACGAGGACGGCTCCTTCCCCAAGCGCTGCAATCTGGCCATGGTCGAATTGCAGCCCGTGCAGGGCGAAGAAGAAATGAATGAGCGCCTGCACCATCAGGGCGGCGATCTGCAGGGCCACGGCCTCGTCGACGTCATGGGCGACATGACCCGCTTCGACAGCGAGCGCCTGCATCAGCTGATCTCCAACCACCTGCGCTACACGGGTTCGGCGCGGGCCAAGGAGATCCTCGACAATTGGGACGCCTTCAAGGGCAAGTTCCGCAAGATCATGCCGGTGGAATACAGCCGCGCGCTGGCGGAGCTGAAAGCGCTGGACGGCGACGCGCAACTCGCGCCTGCGGGGGAGTGAGACATGGGTAAGGTAACAGGCTTCCTCGAGATCGATCGCCGCGACCGTCGCTATGCGCCGGCCTCCGACCGCATTCGCCACTACAAGGAATTCGTCATCCCCCTCAGCGAGGAGGCGACGCGCGACCAGGCCGCGCGCTGCATGAATTGCGGCATTCCCTATTGTCACAACGGTTGCCCCGTGAACAACCAGATCCCCGACTTCAATGATCTGGTCTACCGTCAGGATTGGGAGAACGCCTCGCGCAATCTCCACTCCACCAACAACTTCCCCGAGTTCACCGGTCGCGTGTGCCCGGCGCCCTGCGAGGCCTCCTGCACGCTGAACCTCACGGATCAGCCGGTGACCATCAAGACCATCGAATGCTCCATCGTCGACCGCGCCTGGGCCGAAGGCTGGCTGAAGCCCGAGGCGCCCAAGGTCAAGACCGGCAAGAAGGTCGCGATCATCGGCTCCGGCCCAGCGGGCCTCGCCTGCGCCCAGCAGCTGGCGCGCGTTGGTCATGACGTGCATCTCTACGAGAAGAACGCGCGGCCCGGCGGGCTGCTGCGCTATGGCATCCCCGACTTCAAGATGGAGAAGCAGCTGATCGACCGCCGCGTCGAGCAGATGAAGGGCGAGGGCGTCACCTTCCATTGCAACGTGAATGTCGGCGTCGACGTGAAGATGGCCGATCTCGTGGCGCAATACGACGCCGTGGCTCTGGCGGGCGGCGCTGAGAAGCCCCGCGATCTCCCCATCCCCGGCCGCGAGCTGGCGGGCGTGCATTTCGCCATGGATTTCCTGCCCCAGCAGAACCGCCGCGTCGGCAAGGAGCAGATCGGCTCCAATGCGCCGATCCTGGCGGGCGGCAAGCATGTGGTGGTGATCGGCGGCGGCGACACGGGTTCGGACTGCATCGGCACCTCCGTGCGTCAGGGCGCGCTCTCTGTCACCCAGCTCGAAATCATGCCGCAGCCCCCGGAGAAGGAGAACAAGCTACTGACCTGGCCGGAATGGCCCCTCAAGATGCGGACGTCCTCCAGCCATGAGGAAGGCGCCGAGCGCGACTTCGCGGTGAATTCGGTGGAATTCATCGGCGAGGGCGGCGCGGTGAAGTCGCTGCGCTGCGTGCGCGTGGACGGCAAGTTCCAGGCGATCCCCGGCACGGAATTCGACCTGAAGGCTGATCTCGTGCTGCTCGCCATGGGCTTCGTCGCGCCCGTGCAGGAGGGCATGATCAGCGAACTCGGCGTGAAGCTGGATGGTCGCGGCAATGTCGCCGCCGATACGGTGCAGTACAAGTCCACGGTGGAGAAGGTCTTCGCCTGCGGCGACATGCGTCGCGGCCAGTCGCTGGTCGTCTGGGCGATCCGCGAGGGCCGCCAGTGCGCCGCCTCCATCGACAAGGACCTCATGGGCGAGACGATCCTGCCGCGCTGAGGCGAGCTTTCCCCACCAATCCGAAAGCCGCGCGGCGCAAACCGCGCGGTTTTTTTGCTTCTGACCGATGAGTGGGATAGGCAGGGGTCATAGGATTTTCAGGAGACAACCCATGACGCTGGCGCCGGGACGCGAATGTGGCAGCTGCTCCATGTGCTGCAAATTGATCGGGTTCGAGGAATTGTCGAAGCCCCCGGGCGTCTGGTGCAAGCATGTGTCGCCGGGCAAGGGCTGCAGCATCCATGATGAGCGGCCGGGCTCCTGCCGCAACTTCGACTGCTATTGGCTCCACGACGCCACTCTTGGCCCGGAATGGAAGCCCGACCGGTCCAAATTCGTGATCTGGCGCGGCCCCTCGGGGGCATGGCTTCTCTCGGTCGATCCAGGCAACCCCAACAACTGGCGCCAGCCCCAATATATCCGCCAATTTCGCCTTGTGGCGGCGCAACTGGCCGAACAGAATCAGGTGCTGATCCTCCTCAAGGGCGAGAAGATGACCTGCATCCTCCCGGATCGGGATGTCGAACTCCCCAAACTGACCGAAGGACAGGGCATTGCGGTGGCGACCCAGATGATCGGCGCCCGGACCCACTATGAGGTGGTGATCATTGAGCCCGCCCAATAGGCGAGATTAACGCGTGCTTTCACTGCGCCTCGTCCACCACCACCCGCCGGTAGAGATGCCAGGTGGCGTGGCCGAGAATGGGCAGCACGACCGTCAGGCCGATCAGAAACGGCAGGCTGCCCAGCACAAGCCCGGTCGCCACGATAAAGCCCCAGAGCGCCATGGGGCCGGGATTGTGCAGCACCGCCCGCACCGAGCAACGCACCGCGTCCGCCGCCCCCAGATGTCGGTCGAGCATCAGCGGGAAGGAGATGACGCTGATGGCGAAGGCCAGCGCTGCGAAGACAAAGCCCACGCCGTTGCCGAGGATGATCAGCGCCCAGCCTGCGGGGCTCGTGAAGGCGCGGCGGATCAGATCCATGAAAGATTCCGGCGCGCTCTTCAGCGTCACCGCATAGATCACCTGCGCGGCGCCCAGCCAGCATACGAAGATCACCAGCAAAGCCAGACCCAGCAGCAGCATGGAGCCGAAATTGGCGCGGCGCGTCACCGACAAGGCGTCCCGCCAGCCGGGCGTCTCGCCCAGTTCGCGGCGTCGGCTGACCTCATAGAGCCCCAGCGCCGCGAATGGGCCCAGGATCGCGAAACCCGCCAGCAGGGGATAGAAGAGCGGAATGACATTCTGCTGGGAGGTGGCGAAGGCCAGCAGCAATCCAATCACCGGATAGATCAGCACGAGAAAGGCCGCATGGGTCGGCCAGGCCTTGAAATCCTCATAGCCCGCCCGCAAGGCGTGGCCGATGTCATTGGCTGTGATGCGGCGAAGCGCGGGCAGGGACGGCCCGGCGCGAACGACCCGGCCCTGTTGAATGGGAATGGTGCGCGCCATGGCTCGTCCTCCTGCTTGAGGGCTAGTGGCGGGACCAGCCCTTGAGGAAGAACTAGGCGGGCGCGGGCGGTCGGAAAGACCCCCGCGCGAAATGATCGACTATTCCGCCGCGATGGGAACCGCAGGGGTCGGGGCGCGCAGCTGCGCCAATAGCGCCGCCTCCTCAGCCTTGGCGGCTTTCAGATGGCGCAGCTTCACATGGCCAAAGCCCCGGATCTTCTCGGGGATCGCCGCCAGCGCCACGGCGGTGGCGTGTTTCTCCGGACAAAGCGCGGCCATGAGCTCTTCCAGCAGGGCCTCGTAATCCCTAGTGAGCTTGCGCTCCTCGCGCCGCTCCTGCGTATAGCCGAAGATGTCGAACATGGTGCCGCGCAGGCCCTTGAGCGCCGCCAACCCGCGAAACAGGACCATCATGCGCGGGCCGAAGGTGGACTTCACGGGCAGGCCGGTATGGGGATCGCGGCGGCTCAGCAGCGGCGGCGCCAGATGGAACTCGAAGCGCAGATCCCCCTCGAATGTCGCCTTCACCTGATCGAGGAAGGCGCCGTCCGTATAGAGCCGCGCCACCTCATATTCGTCCTTCACCGCCATGAGCTTGAACAGATTGCGCGCCACCGCCTGCGCGAACTCCTCGCGCCCCGGCGTTTTCGCCTGTTCCGCCGCGCGCGCCTTCAAGGCGAGGGAGCGGTAGCGCTCCCCATAGGCGCCGTTCTGATAGGCGGTGAGGAAGGCCACCCGCCGCGCCACGATCTCATCAAAGCCCTGCGACAGATGGTGCTGCGCAGCCTCTGGCTTGGCGGCCGCCAGCAGGGCCTCGACCCCCGCGCCATCCACCGCCATACGGCGGCCCCAGACGAAGGCCTGCTTGTTCATCTCCACCGCTTCGCGGTTCAGCTCCAGCGCGCGGAAGATCGCCTCCTGCGAGAGCGGCACGAAACCCTTCTGCCAGGCGAAGCCGAGCGTGAACATGTTGGTCGCCAGCGGCGAGCCCAGCAGCTCGCCTGCGATGCGGCTGGCGTCCATGAAATGGGCGGTCTCGCCCGCCGCCTCGCGAATGGTTTTCTTGATGCGGGCGGTGGGCAGGGTGAAATCGGCGTTGCGGGTGAAGTCGCCGGGATAGGTCTCCGCCATGTTCACGATCACGCCGGTATGGCCATGGCGCACGGCGGCCAGCACCTTCTTCATGCCGGAGACCACGAGGTCGCAGCCCAGCACCAGATCCGCCTGCCCCGCCGCGATGCGGATGGCGTGGATATCCTCGGGGCGGCGCCCGATCTTCACATGGCTGAAAACCGCCCCGCCCTTTTGCGCGATGCCGGTCATGTCGATGATGCCCGCGCCCTTGCCTTCCAGATGGGCCGCCATGCCTAAAATGGCGCCGATGGTGACGACGCCCGTGCCGCCCACGCCCGCGACGAGAATCTCGAAGGGATGGCTCGTCAGGTCAGGCAGCTGCGGCAGGGGCAGATCGCCACCCGCATCGCCCTTGGCGGCGGCCACAGGCGCGGCCTTTTTCATCTTCGCCCCATGCACCGTCACGAAGGAGGGGCAGAAGCCGTTGACGCAGGAAAAATCCTTGTTGCAGCTACCCTGGTCGATGCGGCGCTTGCGGCCGAATTCGGTCTCCACGGGCTGCACGGAGACGCAGTTGGATTGCACCCCGCAATCGCCGCAGCCCTCGCAGACCAGCTCGTTGATGATGACGCGCTTGTCGGGATCGGGATAGGAGCCGCGCTTGCGGCGACGGCGCTTTTCGGCGGCGCAGGTCTGGTCGAAAATCAGCGCGGTGACGCCGGGGACGGCGGCCAGCTCGCGCTGCACCGCATCCAGCTCCTCGCGCGGGCGGATGGTGAGGCCTGCGGGCCATTGGATATTGGTTGGGTATTTGGTGGGATCGTCGGTCACCAGCACCAGCTGGCGCACCCCCTCCGCCGCCACCTGCCGGGCGATGGCGTCCACCGTGAGGCCGCCATCATGGGCCTGACCGCCGGTCATGGCCACTGCGTCGTTGTAGAGGATCTTGTAGGTCATGTTCACGCCAGACCCGATGGCGAAGCGGATGGCGAGCACGCCCGAGTGGTTATAGGTGCCGTCGCCGATGTTCTGGAACACATGGCCGCGCGTGGAGAAGGGGGCTTCGCCGACCCAATTGGCGCCCTCGCCGCCCATCTGGGTAAAGCCCTCGGTGGCGCGGTCCATCCACTGGACCATGTAGTGGCAGCCGATGCCCGCATAGGCGCGCATGCCCTCGGGCACCTTGGTGGAGGAATTGTGCGGACAGCCCGAGCAGAAATAGGGCGTGCGCTGGGCGGCCTCCTGGGCCTGATCCAGCATGGCCTGCGCCTGCTTCACCCGTGACAGGTTGCGGGCGAGATCCACATCCTGCGGAAAGCGCGCGGAGAGCCGCTCGCCCAGCGCGATGGCGATGTCGTTGGTGTCCAGCGCATATTTGGCCGGGAAGAGCGAGGCGCCCATCTCGTCCTTCTTGCCGATGACGAGGGGCTGGCGGGGCGCCACATAAAGCTCCTCGCGCACCTGCATCTCGATCAGGGAACGCTTCTCCTCGATCACAATGATGAGATCGAGGCCCTCGGCGAATTCCCGCAAGCCCTGCGGATCGATGGGCCAGACGCAGCCCAGCTTGTAGAGCCGCAGGCCCAAGGCGCTGGCGCGGACTTCGTCGATCCCCAGATCCTCCAGCGCTTGCCGTGCGTCAAGATAGGACTTACCGGTCGTGATGATGCCGACCCTGGCGTTGGGCCCGCCCGACAGGATCATCTGGTTGATCTTGTTCGCGCGCAAAAAGGCCACGATGGCGTCGCGCTTGTGGTCCAGCAGGCGCGCTTCCTGGGTGAGCACGGGATCGCCCGCGCGGATGTTGAGCCCGCCTGTCGGCATTTCGTAGTCAGTCGGGATGACCGTGGCGATGCGGTCCAGATCGCTTTCGACCACGGCGGTGGATTCGATGTTGTCCTTGACGCATTTCACGCCGACCCAGACGCCCGCATAGCGCGAGAGAGCGAAGCCATAGAGGCCATAGTCGATAAGTTCCTGCACGCCAGCGGGATGCAGGATCGGGATCATGATGTTGAAGAGGTGAAATTCCGACTGATGGCCTGACGTGGAGGATTCTGACGCATGATCATCCCCCATCAGCACAAGCACGCCGCCATGTTTTGACGTGCCCGCGAGATTGGCGTGACGGAAGACGTCACCGGAGCGGTCGACGCCCGGGCCCTTGCCGTACCAGACCGCGAAGACCCCGTCATATTTGCCCTCGCCGCGCATCTCCGCCTGCTGGGCGCCCCAGATGGCCGTGGCGGCCAGATCCTCGTTGAGGCCGGGCTGGAAGACCACGTCAGCCGCTTTCAGCTCCTTGGCGGCAAGCATGAACTGCTGGTCGAGCCCGCCCACCGGCGAGCCACGGTAGCCCGAGACAAAGCCTGCGGTGTTGAGACCGGCGTTGCGGTCGCGCGCCTTCTGCATGAGCAGCAGGCGGGTGATGGCCTGGGAGCCCGTTATGAAGACGCGGGTCTTGGCGAGATCATATTTGTCGGCGAGCGTCACCTGCGCAAGCGGAAGGGGCGAGGGGAGATCGCGGCCGTCATGTGTCATGTCTGTGCTCCCCGCCCGAAGGCCGCCGGATTCGGCGGCGCCAAGGCCCTCATGCAATGTAGGGCGACGAGGCCTTTCTTTTCAAGACAAGACGATGTGTTGCCTGACTGCCCCGATCAAGCCAAAGTTGTCTGCGACAAAACCGACTCAACCCCGCTCGAGAGCGCCCGCCCCATGAAGAGACTCGCCCTCCTTCTGCCCCTGGCCTTGTGGAGCCTTCCAGCCCACGCCCATCCCCATGTCATGGTCGCCGTGACCAGCGAGGTGATCTTCGCGGACGGCAAGGTGGCGGGGATCCGCCATCACTGGACCTTCGACGACATGTATTCGGCCTTCGTCACCGCCAACCTCGGGAAGAACGGCAAGGACCCCACCACCGCCGAGCTGCAGCCGGTGGCGCAGACCAATGTGGAGTCGCTGAAGGAGTTCGATTATTTCACCGTTCCCAAGATGAACGGCAAAAAGGCGGGCTTTGGCGACGCCAAAGACTATTCCATGACATTCGACGGCAAGGAGAAGACCGCGACCCTGCACTTCACCCTGCCGCTGGCGGAGGCCATCGCGGCCAGGACTTTCGTGTTCCAGATCTACGACCCCAGCTATTTCGTCGCCTTTTCCTTCGAAAAGGGCGATCCGGTGAAGCTGCTGAACGCCCCGGCTGGCTGCTCGCTCAGCGTTTCCAAGCCCAAGGCGCTGGACAGCGAAGAAAGCAAGAAGCTGAACGAGAGCTTCTTCTCCGGCCTCTCCCCCGGCTCGGATTTTGGCGCCAAGCTCGCCGACCGCGCCATCGTGGCCTGCCCCTGATGACGCGCCGGGGCGCATGGCGGCTGGCGGGGCTGGCTTGTCTGCTGGCGCTGGCCTGCGTGGCGGGCGAGGCCATGGCGCAGGGGCTCGGCGCCCCCGCGCGCAACCCCTTCAGCGTGGGGCTGAGCGAGGGCGGCGGGCAATATACGGGGGTGCTGGGCTGGATCATGTCCCAGCAGATGGCCTTCGAGCGGCAGATGAGCGGCGCCGTGCGAGCGATCCGCACCACTGGCGCAGGCTTCTGGACCCTCGCCGCCATCAGCTTCGCCTATGGGGTGTTGCATGCGGCGGGGCCGGGGCACGGCAAGGCTGTCGTGGCCGCCTATATGATCGCCAATGAGCGGGCGCTGAAGCGCGGGCTGTTGATCTCCGGGCTCGCCTCCCTGCTGCAGGGCTTCGTCGCCATCGCCATTGTGGGGGTGCTTGCGCTGCTGCTCAACGCCACCGCCCAGCGCATGCACGACGCCGCCCAATGGGTGGAGATCGCCAGCTTTGCAGGCATCGCCGCCTTCGGCGCCTTTCTGGCCTTCAGAAAGGGTCGCGCGCTGCTGGCGACCCTGCGGCCCTCTGCCCCCTCCCCCGCCTCTCGCTTCGTCTGCGAGGCCGTGGATGCGGATGAGACCCATGTGCATGGGCCGGACTGCGGCCATTTCCACATGCCGGACCCCAGCACGCTGGGCAAACACAGCTTCTCCTGGCGGGATGCGGCGCTGACCGTCATCACGGCGGGGTCGCGACCCTGTTCGGGGGCGATTCTGGTGCTGGTCTTCTCCATGGCGCAGGGGATCTTCTGGGCGGGCATGGCCGCCACCTTCGCCATGGCGCTGGGCACGGCGATCACCACAGGCGCGCTGGCCACCATGGCGGTCCTGACCAAGGACCTCGCCCTGCGCCTGACCGGCGGCCAGAGCAGCCGACGCGGCGAGATCGTCGCCCGCGTGCTGGAATTCGCCGCCGCCTGTCTGGTGCTGGCGCTGGGCGCGGCGTTGCTGATGGGGGTCACGCTGGCGGGGGTGTAGTATCCATCATCATCCGATTTGGGGATGCTTGCGCGCCATCGCGGCCTCTCCACAAATGTCGTTCACCTTCGCGCCAACAAGCGCTGAAGCCACTCATACTACTCCCAGAGAATAGGGGTGCGTGGACGTTCATTGCGCTTCCAGGTTCAATCAAAATCGAAAAATCCGATATCAATCGTCAAGTCCACTGGATGCCTGACCCAAAAGCCAAAACCGTCATCTGTTCGTCATATGCAATCAATAATTCGTTAACCACTGTTATTGTGTATGGAAGACGATCATGGCTTTCCCTTGTTACTTCTACCCATCATTTTGCGCGAGATTGAGTGTTTCAGCCTCCGCCTTGCTCGTAGCGACGGTCGCAGCTTATGCAACGGACTTTCCCGTAACCAGCAGCACCACGTCAGCAGTTACTCTCTCCCCGGGAGACTCGCTTACGGTATCTTCTGGTGGCGGCGTATCTACTTCAGGAAGCACCGTTTCGGTTACCGCTACTGGCGGCTCTGGGTCGACAACCATCTCGAACAGCGGAACCATCAGTCAGACCGGGACCGGACGTACGATCTATAGCAGTCCGAGCGGAAGCGGGTTCAATCTTCAGAATCTGCTGGATGGGATCATCACGTCCGTGGGGACGGACGTTATGAGAATGTCCAATCCCGTGACCGTCTACACCATCAACAACCAGGGAACGATCTGGCAGAAGGGCACTGGCACAGCGAGCGGCCAGGCTCTCGATTTGCGAGACATCACATCGACGGGCAACACCATCACCAACGGCTCTTCAACCAATGCTTCGGCTACCATTAAAGCAGACGGCGATGACGCCATTCGTCCTGGCAGCAATACTATAATCTTGAACTACGGCACGATAATTTCGAATGGCGTCGTAAACACAAAATGCCCCGACTTTATTGGTGGCACTACCACGGCAGCCACATGTGTCTCATCTCCTTCCGCGCATGATGCGATCGATGTTGGTAGTAGAACAATGGTCAGCGTCGAAAACTACGGTACGATCAGCGGTCCCCGCCACGGCATCACCGCTGACACCGAAATTTCTGTAATCAACCGTTCGGGTGGTCTAATCGTTGGCCGAAACGGGTCAGGTGTTGGCAGCGACGGAACCGGCACAGTCATCAACTACGGGACGATCCGCGGCGAATACGCAGGCGCCGGAAATGCCTACAATCACACAATTACAGGCTATCCAAATCAGACCATTAATAACGGCGACGGCGATGGTGTTGATATTGATGGCGTCGCTCGCATTGAAAATTATGGAACGATCATCGGCGCGGGAGCTGGTGGCTTTGATTCTTCCGGCAACCCCAACGGCGCAGATGGCATTGCGGCGGGCGGCGGTGTGATCATCAATAGTGTTGGTGCGCTAATTCAAGGCGCAAATAATGGCATTTTGATCGATAACGGCGGGGGCCTTGCTGGCGTCGCAGCCACCTCCATCACCAACGCAGGTACGATCACCGGCAGCAATTATGGTATCAGGATTGCCGGCGCCTATAACAACACAATCATAAATTCCGGGACGATCTCTGGCGGGACCTTCGCTATCCAAACCGGTGCAGGCGCCGATACGCTTGAGATCCGTGGCGGGTCGCGCATCATCGGGCCGGTTGATCTGGGCGGCGGCGCAGATGTCATCCGTTTTACCGGCGGCAACCACAAGCTCACCCTCTCATCGGGAAATCTCACCTCGGCGATCCTCACGAGCAGTTCAATCCCCTACGTCGTTTCCGGCGACAAGGTTGCGGCCATCGATCCCACGTCCTTCGCCGCAAGCGCCGCCATGCTGCAGTCCACCACCCGCGTCATTTCTTCGCTGGCCCCGGACTTCACGCCGACGCTCAGGGATCAGAAGCGTCCGCCGATCATGTCCTATGCGCCAGCTCCTGAAGCATTGAAGATCCCGGAAGGCGCAATGGCATATGCTGCTGACGCTACGCTGAAGAGTCAGACGGCTGTCACCGCCGATGGCTCTGCGATCTGGACGCGCGTGTTTGGTGGCCAGAGCCATGCGAATGCGGCGGGGACCCTCGTGGGCTTCCGCAACAGCTTTTTTGGTGGGGCTATCGGTGTTGATATGCCGGTGGATGCAAGCCGTCGCTATGGCGTCTTCCTCGGCGGCGTCAGTAATTCCAGCAAGCTAGCCGAGAACTATGGGGATACGACCTCCAAAATGGTCTTCGCAGGCGGCTATCTGCGTCAGTCTTGGGACAGTTCGTTCATGAAACTCGCCCTTCAGGCGGGCCTTGGTTCCAATGACACCTCGCGTAACATTTCCAACAACACTGCAAACGGTGGCGTGGAGACAGCCAAAGGGAATTACAGCAACTGGTACATGAGCCCCGAATTGAGCGTTGGTCACACCTACGCTTTGGGGGAATTTTTGAATGGTGATGTGTCTCTTACCCCTGTTGCTCAAGTCCGCTTCCTTCATGGTTCCTTTGGCGGCTATGGAGAAACGGGCGGAACCGACAATCTGCGTATAGGTCAGCGCACGTCGAGCAGCATGGAAGAGCGCCTCACACTCAAGGCGAGCCATGTCTCTTCGGGTCTGCAAGGTTTTGATCTGAAGCTTGAACTTGAACTGGGCGCATTGGCGAACCAGCGCGTAGGTGGTGGTGACGTCAGCGCAACCTTCGTTGGTCAGTCCGTCAAGTTTGCGCAACCGGGCAAGGGCAATCGGATAGGCGCCACTGCTGGCGTTGGCGCCGAGTTGACCAATGGCGCGGTCTCATTCTTCGTGGCAGGAGAGTATATAGCCCGCGCCAATTCAGTTTTGGACTATGCTGGAAAAATGGGATTGACCGTCAGGTTCTGACTGGCGCATCGCGCCTGCGCCCTGCAACCGCCAATTTCTGCTTCATCACCGAAAGGGCTCAGCGTAAAGCTGGGCCCTTCTTATAGTCACAACCCCGCCGCGCCCCCATCCGCGCGCGGATCATGGGCCGCCTCCACCCTCCCGCGAACATCGCGCATCAACGCGCCCGCATGGCCGAAGGCGTCGGAGCGGGGTTTTACGGAGGGCTCGTGGCCCGCCTTTTCCAGCGCGCGCACCAACGAGGGGTCGAATTCCTCCTCCATGGCCAGCTGGGTCGAGGCCGCGCCCCAGGTGCGGCCCAGCACGAAGCGGGGCGCGTCGAGGGCCTCGGCCAATCCCATGCCATGCAGCACCCTCGTGAAAAGCTGCGCCTGCACCTGCGGCTGGCCATCGCCGCCCATGGTTCCATAGGGCATCACGCGGCCATCGCTGAAGGCAACCAGCGCGGGATTGAGCGTGTGGAAGGGCTTGCGGCCCGGCGACAGCGGATTGTTTGAACGCGCATCGAGCGAGAAGGAAACGCCCCGGTTCTGCATGAGCACGCCGGTGCGCGGCAACAGGCAGCCCGAGCCATATTCCCAATAGGTGGACTGGATATAGGAGACCGCATAGCCGTCCCGGTCCACCGCCCCCATCCAGATCGTGTCGCCCTTGGCGGGCGGCAGGGGGAAGGGCGCGGCGCGGCCCATGTCGATGAGAGACGCCTCCATGGCCAGGGCGCGCGGCTCCAGAGCCTCCTGCGGGCGGCCTTCGCTGAAGGCGGGGTCGATGCAGAGCTTGTCTCTTATGGCGAAGGCGCGCTTGGTGGCCTCCACGAGGCCGTGGATATGGGCGAAGCCCTCGGGCGTCGTCACCCCCATCCGGTCGAAAATCCCCAGGATCAGCAGCGAGGCGAGCCCTTGGGTCGGCGGGGGAAAATTGTAGTGGGTGCGGCCCGCCAGCTTCAGGGCCAGGGGCTCGCGCACCTTCGCCTCGAACTGACGCAAATCCTCGCGGGTGACGGGGCTGCCGATGCGCTCGAGATCTTCGGCGATCTCGCGGCCCACATCGCCCCGGTAGAAATCATCGAGGCCCTGCTGGGCCAGATGATCGAGGGTCGCGCCCAGTGCCTCATAGCGCAGCAGGGTTCCCTGGGCGGGGATCTTGCCCTCGCGCAGATAGACGGATGCGAAGCCCGGCGCCTGGGCCAGCGGCCCCAGATCTGGCTGGCAACGCGCCTGCGAGGGCGACACGGGCACGCCCTCGCGGGCATGGCGGATGGCGTCGGCGAGGAGATCGCGCAGGGTCAGGCGCCCGCCGATGGTGCGCGCATAGTCCAGCGCCAGCGCCCAGCCGCCCACGGCCCCGGGCACGGTGAGGGCCGCGTCCGGCCCGCGCGGGGGGATCGTCTCGTATTCGCGGCGCTGGTAGCGGGCGATGTTGGCCTTGGCCCCGGCGGGTCCGCAGGCCTCGAAGGCGCGCACCCGGCCCTTGGGCTCTCGCACAAGCCAGAACCCGTCGCCGCCGATGGAGTTCATGTGGGGATAGACGACCGCGATGGTCGCGGCCATGGCCACCATGGCCTCCACCGCATTGCCGCCCATGGCGAGCACATTGCGCCCGGCGTCCGCCGCCGCCTGATGGGGAGCGGCGACGGCGGCGGTGGAGAAAACCTGCGTCGAACCCATGGGACCCTCACTTGTTGCGCCAGCAAGCCCGATGCTATAGTGCCCCCTGAAGTTGTCGCAAAGCCTTCATCCGGAGCAAAAGCCGTGGCCGACCAAAAGCCGATCAACTGGCAAAACGCCCTGACCATCGTCAGCGTGGCCATTCTCGTCGGCACCGAGGTCGTGGGCATGACCTGGGCGGCGGGCTGGGCGCTGGGCGGTCTGTTCCAGCTGCCGGGCATCGTCAGCGCCATCGTCGAGATCGCCGGCGCCCTGCTGGGCTTTGTGCTGCTCTATTATTTCGTGCGCGCAGCGCTGAAGGTTGAGCCCATCAGGGGGTGAGGCTACTCACACGCCTTCAACACCACAACATCCGCGCTCTCGCCATTTGCGCCAATCCTGCGGCATTCGCCGCCCGCACAGAGCCCCCAGCCCTGGGGTATCGCATCTGATCTCCGCAGCAGCAGTTCAGGCAACGGCGGGACCTTTGGCGTCCAGCGCCACCATGTTCCGTGAAATCTAGCGCCCTCGCCCGGCTCCATGCCGGCGCCCAGGCTCTCGATGCGCGCCTCGACCAGCGTCAGCTTGTCCCCCGCCACCAGCCAGTCCTCCTCCCATCGGGTCTTCTCGATGGAATGGGTCCAGGTGAGGGTGAAGCCTGCGACCGCAAGCCGTATCAAGCCCGCTCCCGCGAGGATGCACAGGCTCACGCCGCTGCGCGCCGCGCTTCCAGGAAATTCCAGACCAGCAGACCCAGCGCGATGGCGATGGCGGCGGGGTCGGTCCAGGTTCCCGGGATGATGAACAGGGCGCCCGACAGCACCGCCAGAGCCTGCTGCAGACGGCTCACATGGGTGAAGAAAAACCCGATGGCCGCGACGCCGCAAACGAGGATGGTGAGGCTGGCCTTGAAGAAGGCCCAGAGCACCTCCACCCAATAGCCATACTCCGCGGCAATCTGCCCGCCCGCCTGCATCATGAGGGTGGGCTCATAGACGCCCATGAAGGGGATCAGAAAGCCCGCCAGCGCGATGCGCGTGGCCTGCCAGCCGATGGCGTCGGGGCTCGCCTTGGCGATGGGCGCCGCCGCCAGAGCGGCCAGCGCGACGGGCGGAGTCAGGTCCGCGATGATGCCGTAGTAGAACACGAACATATGGCTGCTGATGAGCGGCACGCCCAGTTGCAGCAGGGCGGGCGCGGCCAGCGAGGCCGTGATGATATAGGTGGGAATGGTCGGCAGGCCCGTGCCCAGCACGATGCAGGTGAACATCACCAGCATCAGGCACAGGAACAGGGATTCCCGACCGAAGGAGACAATCCAGTTGCCGAAAATCGTGGCGGTGCCCGTCAGCGTCAGGGTGCCGATCACCGTGCCCACGATGGCGCAGGCCAGGCCCACGGGCAGCGCCTGCCGCGCCCCCTCCGCCAGCACGTCGCGGCAGATGAGGATGGTCTCGCGGCCGCCACGCGTGAGCGCGTTGGCGAGCACCAGCGCGCCGATGAGCCAGAGCAGCACATTCACGCCAAACTTGAGGAAGGTCGCCGCCACCAGGCCCAGCACGATCCAGAGCGCCGTGCGCAGCGCGGTCCCCTTGAGGTTGAGCGCGAAGGCGCCCGCCAGAATCATCATGACCGTCAGGGCGAGGCCCATGGAGCCGGCGAAGAGCGGCGTGTAGCCATCCATCAACAAATAGATCAGCACCGCCAGCGGCAGGGCCAGATGCCACTGGCGCTTGATGGCGGCGATGGGGCTCGGCAATTCCGCGCGCGGAATGCCCACGAGGCCACGCTTGCCCGCCTCCAGATGCACCATCCAGAAGGCCGAGGCGAAATAGAGAATGGCGGGAATGATCGCGGCCTTCACGATCTCCGCATAGGGCACGTTGATATTCTCGGCCATGATGAAGGCGACAGCGCCCATGACCGGGGGCATGATCTGCCCGCCCATGGAGGCCGTGGCCTCGACCCCACCCGCAAAGGCGCCGCGATAGCCGAATTTCATCATCAGCGGAATCGTGAACTGGCCCACCGTCACCACATTGGCGACGCCCGAGCCCGAGATCGTGCCCATCATCGCTGACGAAATCACCGCCACCTTGGCCGGTCCGCCGCGCGAGGAGCCCACAAGGCCAAGGGCCACATCGTTGAAGAGCTGAATCATGCCCGCGCGCTCCAGAAAGGCGCCGAACAGGATGAAGAGATAGATATAGGTCGCCGAAATGCCCGTGGGCGTGGCGTAGATGCCCTCGGTGCCGAAGCTCAATTGCTCGATGATCTGCTCAATGTCGAAGGGGCGGTGATCGAAGGGGCGCGGCAGCAAATGGCCCCAGGCCGCATAGGCGATGAAACCCAGACAGATCAACGGCAGGGCGGCGCCCATGAGCCGCCAGGAAATGGCGAAGAGGATCACCAACGAGGACACGCCGATGATCAGATCGGAACGGCTGAGGTCGCCTGCGGCGTTGACGAGATCAAAATAGAAAATCCAGTGATAGAGGCCGACGCCGAACCCCGCGAGGCCAAAGGCCCAGATGGCGGCCTTGCGCAAGGCCGTGGGGGCGCTGTGATTGGCTACCAGCGCGCAGGCGACGAGGATCAGAAAGCCCACATGCACCGCCCGCAGAACCTGCGTGGCGATGGGCGCGAAAATCGCCGTGTAGATCTGGAAGACCGAGAAGGCCACGGCGATCCAGAACAGCAGGCGGCCCGTGAAGCCCTCGCCCCAGCCGCCGGGCAGGTGATGCTCGATGTCGAATTCGCTGGGCGCGACGACGGCGTGCGCGCTGTCCTGCGTGGTCTGGGTCATGCCTGCGGAGCCTTCAGGAAGAGACGGCGGGGCGCAACGACGCCCCGCCTTTGAGTGGGTTGATTACTTCAAGACGCCCTTCTCGCGCAGATATTTCTCTGCGCCCGGATGCATGGGAATCGGCATGCCCTGCATGGCCAACTCCAGCTTGATGTCCCGCGCCGCCTGATGGGCCGCCACCAGTTCGTCGCGGGATTCGAACACGCCCTTGATCATCTGGTAGACGAGATCATCGGAGAGGCCCGCGCGGGTGACGAGATAGTTCACCACCGCCGCGCCCTGCACATCCTGCGTCTGGCCCGTATAGGTGTTGGCGGGGATCATCGCCTTCACATAGGGCGCGCCGATCTTGTCCACGAGCGGGCCGGGGATCTCCACCACGGTGATCTCGACGGAGGCGGCGAGATCGCGAATGGCGGCCACGCCCAGACCCGCCGATTGCAGGGTGGCGTCAAGCTGGCGGTTCTTGATGAGATCGACGGATTCGGCGAAGGGAAGATATTCGACCTTGCCCAGATCCTTGTAGGTGAGGCCCGCGCCCGAGAGGATCGCGCGCGCGTTCAGCTCCGTGCCGGACTTGGGCGCGCCCACCGACAGGCGCTTGCCCTTGAGGTCGGCGAGGGTCTTGATTCCGCTTTCCTTGGAGGCCACGACCTGGATGAAATTGGGATAGATGGCGCAGACGCCGCGCAGCTTGTCCTGCTTGCCCTTGAAGCCCGCCTCCTCGTCGCCCACCCAGGCGAAGGCCAGCGAATCGCCGAGCGTGAAGGCGATTTCGCCCTTGCCCTGCTGCAACAGCACCAGATTCTCCACCGAGGCCTTGGTGGCCTGCACGGAGGGGCGCACATTGGCGATCTTCTGGGAGAAGATCTTGGAAAGGCCGACGCCGAGCGGATAGTAGACGCCCGAGGTGCCACCGGTCAGAACATTGATGAATTCATCCGCCGCAGAGGCGGGCAGCGGCGAGAGGGCGCAGGCGGCGCCGGTCAAAAGCGCGGCGTTGAAGCCGCGGCGGGTCGTCAGCATCGTGGAATCTCCCCATGATTTGGCCGTCATAGGCCCCGGGGGCGCAGTCGGCATGGGCGGAATATGCGCGTCTTGGGGAATTTGTCCAATGGCCCCCGCCATCAACTTGTCCTGAAGCGCCGCCGGTTCTTCCCTTCATGGCCCGATCATGCGAACATTGGAGTCACACACAGGGCTTTCGAGGGGGAAACCATGACCGCGAAACGCGGCTACGACTATATCATCGTTGGCGCCGGATCGGCTGGCTGCGTGCTCGCCAATCGCCTGAGCGCCTCGGGCTCCGACAGCGTGCTGATCATGGAGGCGGGCGGGCGCGACATCGACCCACTCATCCATATCCCCGTGGGCATGGGCAAGATGCACCAGTACCGGCTCCATGACTGGGGCTATGACGCGGAGTCCGACCCCGGCCTCCATGGCCGCGCCATCGAGGCCATGCGCGGCAAGGTGCTGGGCGGCTCCCATTCCATCAATGTCATGGCCTATACGCGCGGCGACCGGGGCGATTACGACCGCTGGGCGCGCGATGAGGGCGCCAAGGGCTGGTCCTATCGGGAGGTGCTGCCCTATTTCAAACGGGGCGAGACCTGGTGCGAGGGCGAGAACGCCTATCGCGGCGGCTCGGGCGAGATCAATGTGCGCTGGAGCGGGCGCTTCGATCCGCTGTTCGATTCATGGACGCAGGCGGGCAAGGCGGTCGGCTTCCGCGAGAACGAGGATTTCAACGGCGTCACCACCGAGGGCTTCGGGCGGATCCAGCAGACCATCAAGAACGGCAGGCGCCATTCGGCCGCCAGAGCCCATCTGCATCCCTCCCTCGGACGGCCCAATCTGAGCCTCGAGGTGAAGGCGCAGGCGACCCGCATCATCTTCGAGGGCACGCGGGCCGTTGGCGTGGAATATCGCAAGGACGACATGACCAAGATCGTCTATGCGGATAAGGAGGTGATCGTCTCCTCCGGCGCCTTCAACGCGCCACAACTGCTCATGCTCTCGGGCATAGGCCCCGCCGCCCATCTGCAGGAACATGGGATCAAGGCCATCGTCGATCTGCCCGTGGGGACCAATCTGCAGGACCATCTGGCGGCCTGGTTCACCTGGGCGCGCAACAGCCCCGGCCATTTTCAGCAATTGATGCGCTTTGACCGCATGGCGCTGGCGATGCTGCAGGCATACTTCTTCGGCACGGGGCCGGGCACTGATCTGCCGGGCAATCTCTTCGCCTTCATCAAGACCGATCCGTCCCTCGAATATCCCGATATCGAATATATGTTCCGGGGCACGGCGGCCAATGCCCATCTGTGGATGCCCGGCTTCAAGGCGCCCTTCGAGGACGCCTTCGGCATTCGCCCCGCGCTCATGCGCCAGAAGAGCCGTGGCGAGGTGCTGCTGCGCTCCGCCGATCCCCTGGACAAGCCGCGCATTCACTACAATTTCCTCAGCCATCCCGATGATCTCAAGACCATCATCAAGGGCACGCGGCTGGGGCTGGAGGTGGCGAACCAGCAGCAGATGGCGGAATACAAGGGCCGCCCCATCGGCCCGCCGCCGGTGAAGACCGATGCGGATATCGAGGAATGGTTCCGCAAGACCGCCATCACCGTGCATCACCCCTGCGGCACCTGCCCCATGGGCCCGGTGCTTGATCCGCAGTTGCGGGTGCATGGAACAGAGGGCCTGCGCGTGGTGGACGCCTCGGCCATGCCCAGCATCGTCGGCGCCCATATCAACGCCGCTGTGCTGATGATCGCCGAACGGGGCGCGGACTTCATCCGCGGCCACGCGCCCCTGCCTGCGGCGACGGGGGTGTGAGGGCCTAGGCCCGCAGCGCCTCGCGCAGGCGCTGGCGGCGTTCGGCCTTGTACATGTCTTCGTAGCTGCGCGGTCCCAGCGGGCCCTGCTCGATCATCATTTCCACGAAGACCGGGCCCTCCTCACTGAGGATCGCGGGGAGCTGGGCTTCGTAATCCTCCATGCGCTCGATTCTGCGGACATTGGCGATGCCCGCGCCGCGCGCCATGGCGGTGAAGTCCACATCCCTGTTGGGAAGGGGATGGCCGCCGTTGGCCTCGTAGCTGCCGTTATGCCAGACGATATGGGTGAAGTTTTTCGGGGCCGCAGCGGCGATGGTGACGAGCGTGCCCAGGTTCATCAAGAGGCTGCCGTCGCCATCCAGCACCACCACGCGCCGCTCGGGCCGCGCCAGCGCCAGGCCAATCCCATGGGACGAGGCGAGGCCCATGGCGCCGAAGGAATAATAGTTCAGCGCGCGGTCGCTCATCTCGACCCATTCGGACGCCGTGGAATAGGTCGCCACCACGATCTCGTCGGTCAGATGGGGGGCGAGCATCTGGAGACATTTGGTCCGGTTCATCATGATCGTGTCTCCGGTTCAGATGGGCTGGCGGCCAATGAGCATGGCGACGGGATGGGAGTTCTCGTAGGCGCGGCGGATCGCGGGCGCGATCTTGGCCACATCCTCATCCACATCGATGTAGTGGCGCTCGATGCCCATGACATCGAGGATCGGCTCGATGATGCGCAGGCCGAATTTCTTCGACTCCTGGGGCGCGACGCCCACTTCCTTGCTGAGCAGGCCGATCATCATGCACATGGGCTGCTTGTGTTCGCAGGCGATGGCGCGGATGGCGTTCATGGAATAGAGGAAGCCCGTGTACTGGATGAGGATCAGCGCGCGCTTGTCCCCATAGGTGAGCCCGGCGGCGATGCCGAAGGTCTCATCCTCCTTGCAGGTGCGGATCAGGGTGAAATCGGGATCGCTGCGGATGGGGGTCAGCAGCCCGCCCGCCGTATGCAGATCGGGCACGGAGAGCACATGGCTCACCCCCGCCTCCTTCACCGCCTTGATGATCGGCGCCCCGTGCAGCACGCCCGAGACCGCTTTCGCAGGTGCATTCATGTCTTCCTCCCCTGATGGAAGAGAAGAAAACAGATTTGCCGCGCTGTGTCACGCGCCCCGCCCTTTGAAAAGGCGGGGCGCGTGGGGATGGGCTAGAATTCCACCACGGTGCGGATCGACTTGCCCTCATGCATGAGGTCGAAACCCTCGTTGATGCGCTCCAGCGGCAGCTTGTGGGTGATGAGGTCGTCGATATTGATCCGACCTTCCATGTACCAGTCGACGATGCGCGGCACATCGGTGCGCCCGCGCGCCCCGCCAAAGGCGGTGCCCTTCCAGACGCGCCCGGTGACGAGCTGGAAGGGCCGCGTGGCGATCTCCGCGCCCGAGGGAGCGACGCCGATGATGATTGACTGGCCCCAGCCGCGATGGGTGCATTCCAGCGCCTGGCGCATGACCGTCACATTGCCGGTGCAGTCGAAGGAATAATCGGCCCCGCCACCCGTCAGATTCACCAGATAGGGCACGAGATCCGCGCCCACTTCGGTCGGATTGACGAAATGGGTCATGCCGAACTTCTCGGCCATGGCTTTCTTGCCCGGGTTCACGTCAACACCCACGATCTGCTCCGCGCCGATCATGCGCAGGCCCTGGATCACGTTGAGGCCGATGCCACCGAGGCCGAAAACCACCGCCGTGCAGCCGGTCTCCGCCTTGGCGGTCCAGATCACCGCGCCGATGCCCGTGGTCACGCCGCAGCCGATGTAGCAGACCTTGTCGAAGGGGGCGTCCTCACGGATTTTCGCCAGGGCGATCTCGGGGACCACGATGAAATTGGAGAAGGTCGAGGCGCCCATGTAATGGAGCACCGGATCGCTGTCGCAGCGAAAGCGGCTGGTGCCATCGGGCATGACGCCCTTGCCCTGGGTGGCGCGGATGGCGGTGCACAGGTTCGTCTTGCGCGAGAGGCAGCTTTTGCACTCGCGGCATTCGGGCGTGTAGAGGGGGATGACGTGATCGCCCTTCTTGAGCGAGCGCACGCCAGCGCCCACATCCACCACCACGCCCGCGCCCTCATGGCCGAGCACGCAGGGAAAGAGGCCCTCGGGGTCCGCGCCCGAGAGGGTGTAATAATCCGTATGGCAAATGCCGGTCGCCTTGATCTCGATCAGAACCTCGCCCGCCTTTGGCCCCTCGAGGTCGAGTTCGACGATTTCCAGCGGCTTCTTGGCGGCGAACGCGACGGCGGCGCGCGTTTTCATGGGCGACTCCTTGAAATTGGTGCAGCGGCCAAACCGCCAACACCAGCATAACAGGGTCAACCGCCTCCTGCATACCTATGGACGAGGGCCGCGATGTGTAATAATATAACATTACTTTGTTTGAGAGCAGGCTGATGGACAGCGCGTCTGGCGTACACGACCACGATCACGGGCACGCCCATGGACATGCTCTTGGGCGCAGCCATGCGCCCCATGATCACGCCGCGCACCATCACACCCCCGTAAAGCCAGCGCGCCCGCCCGCCTCGCTCCTGCGCATGTCGGCCCTGCAGCGCCTCGCCCTGTCCGGCGGGGCTGTGGCGGCCATCTGGGTCGGCGTTTTCTGGGCGATCGGTTAGGCCATGACCATTGCGCTGCGGTTCAAGGATCTGACGCTGGGCTATGACCGCCATCCGGCGGTGCATCATCTCGATGGCGTGGTGGAGACCGGCGATCTGCTGGCGGTCTGCGGGCCCAATGGGGCGGGCAAGTCGACGCTGCTGAAGGCCATTGCGGGGGCGATCCAGCCGCTGGGCGGTCAGGTGGAGCGCCTCGCCTGCGCCACGCGCGACATCGCCTATCTGCCCCAGGCGGCGGAAATCGACCGGTCCTTCCCCATCAATGTCTTCGATCTCGTCTCCATGGGCTTCTGGCGCAGCGCGGGCCTGTTTGGCGGCCTCAGCCGGGCCAGGGAGGCGCGCACCTTCGAGGCCATCGCCTCGGTGGGCCTCACCGGCCTTGAGGATCGGCCCATCGGCACCCTCTCGGGCGGGCAGATGCAGCGCATGCTCTTCGCCCGCCTGCTGTTGCAGGACGCGCCCGTGATCCTGCTCG
>CAMDOY010000008.1 GCA_945903655.1 Rhizobium sp. Q54
AACAAGGCGGCGGGGGAGGCCTTCCTCGATTTCCTGCTGTCGCCCGCCGGGCAACTGGTCCTGCTGGAGCCGGGCATCCGGCGCCTGCCCGTCAATCCCGCCACCTATGCGCAGGCGCCTGCGGACTATCCCAACCCCTTCAAGGACCCCACTCTGGGCGCCCGGGTGAAGTTCGATGTCACAATCTCGGAGAAGCGCACGGATGTTGTTGATGCGCTGTTCGACCAGATGATCACCTTCCAGCTCGAGGGCCTGAAGGTCGCGACCAAGGCGATCCACGACGCCGAAGCCGCCCTCGCGAAGAAGGACAATGCGCAGGCCCGCGCGCTGGTGATGGAGGCGCGCGACCTCATCGCCGCCATGCCGATCACCGAAGCGCAGGCGCGGGCGCCCGAGATCACCAGCGCCTTCACCGGCGGCAAGGAGAAGGGCGCCCGGCAGGCGGAGCTGGAACAGCAATGGGCGGCCTTCGCCAAGGGCAAGTTCGAACAGGCGCGCGCCAAGGCGGAGCAGGCCGCAAAGCTTGCGCGCTAGCCGATGACGCAAGCGGCCCTGAGCCCCCTGACCCAGCCCCGACGCAAAGCCTCGGCCACGCCGGGGCAAATCGCCCTCGCTTTGGGGATCGCCGCCTTTCTGGCGGTTTTTCTGGGGCTGCCCGTCGCCACCGTCATCTATGTCGCCTTCACGGAGAAGGGCACGGGCGCCTTCACCCTCATCAACTTCGTCGATTTCGCGCGCACGGATCTTTTCATCCGCTCCTTCTGGAACTCCATCTACGCGTCCGGCATGACGGTGATCGTCGCCTCCTTCATCGCCCTGCCGCTGGCCTATATCACCACGCGCTTTGACTTTCGCGGCTCGGTGCTCATCCAGACCCTGGCCTTTCTGCCGCTGATCATGCCGCCCTTCGTGGGCGCCGTGGCCATGTTGCTGCTGTTTGGCCGCAACGGCTCGATCAACCTGCTGCTTGATGAGTGGTTCGATTTCAAGATCCCCTTCATGGAGGGGCTGAATGGCGTGATCTTCGTGCAGGCCATCCACTACTTCCCCTTCATTCTCGTCAATCTCTCCACCGCCATGCGCAACATCGACCGCAGCATGGAGGAGGCGGCGCAGAATCTGGGAAGCTCGGGCTTTCGCCTCTTCCGCCGCATCGTCCTGCCGCTGGCCATGCCCGGCTATGTCGCCGGCGCCTCGCTGGTCTTCGTGAAGGTGCTGGATGATCTGGCGACGCCCCTGCTCCTCAGCGTGAAGGACATGCTGGCGCCCCAAGCCTATCTGCGCGTGACCTCCATCGGCATCACCGATCCCATGGGCTATGTGATTTCCGTGGTGCTGGTGGTCATGTCCGTGCTGTGCATGTGGCTCTCGGCGCGCGCCATGACGGGCAAGGACTACAATACCGAACAGCGCGGCGGCGGCGGCCTCGCCAAACGCCAGATGAAGCCCCATGAGAAATGGATCGCCTATGGCGCCGTGCTATTGATCCTCATGCTGGTGCTGGCGCCCCATGTGAGCCTGCTGCTGCTCTCCTTCGCAACCATCTGGTCCTTCAGCCCCCTGCCGGACGCCTATACCACGGCCCATTACACCCGGGTCTTCAGCGAGAGCTTTGGCTACATCAAGAACACCCTGATCTACGCTTCGCTTGCGGGCCTCATCGACATCGTCATCGGCGGAACCATCGCCTATCTTGTGTTGCGCACGAAGATGATCGGCCGCACATGGCTGGATTGGGCGGCGAGCGCAGCCCTCGCCATCCCCGGCGTGGTGCTGGGCATCGGCTTTCTGCGCGCTTTCTATGATGTGCAATTGCCCGGCGGGCGCCCGCTCGCGACCATGTGGATCATGATCGTGCTCGCGCTGGCCGTGCGCCGCCTCGCCTATGCCCTGCGCGCCTGCTACGCCTCGCTGCAGCAGATCTCCATTTCGCTGGAAGAGTCGGCGGAGAACCTCGGCGCCACCAAGCTGCGTTCCGCCCGCAAGATTCTGCTGCCCCTGATGGCGGGAGGCATTCTGGCGGGGTTCATCACCAGCTTTTCGACGGCGGCGGTGGAGCTCTCGGCCACCTTGATGCTCGTGCAATCCAGCGATGACGCGCCGCTGGTCTATGGGCTCTATGTCTTCATGCAATCGGCGGCGGGGCGTGGGCCGGGCGCGGCGCTGGGCGTCATCGCGGTGCTGCTGGTGGCGGCCTGCACCTATCTGTCCCATCTCGTCATCGAGAAGACCCAGAGCGCGAAGGGGGCGATCCAATGAGCGCTGGCATGATGAAGACCGATGGCCTGAGGCGCGCGGCTGTCAATGTGGACATTCGCCATGTGGACCTGTCCTATGGCGCCAACCATGTGCTGAAAGACGTCAATCTCCAGATCAACCCCGGCGAATTCTTCGCCTTTCTCGGACCATCCGGCTGCGGCAAGACCACCTTGCTGCGGCTGATCGCGGGCTTCAACAGGGCGGATCGCGGCGATGTGCTGATTGGCGGCGCGGATGTCTCTTCCCTGCCGCCGTGGAAGCGGGATGTGGGCATGGTCTTTCAATCCTACGCCCTATGGCCACATATGAGCGTGGCGCAGAATGTGGCCTTCGGTCTTGAAGAGCGCAAAATTCCCCGCGACGAGATCGCGCGCCGGGTCAGGACGGCGCTCGAGCTGGTGGGCCTTGGTCATCTGGGGGAGCGCAAGCCCTCGCAACTCTCGGGCGGGCAACAGCAGCGCGTGGCGGTGGCGCGCACCATCGTGATTGAACCCAAGGTGCTCCTGCTGGATGAGCCCCTGTCCAACCTCGACGCGAAGATGCGCGTTCAGGTGCGCCGCGAATTGCGTGAGTTGCAGCAACGGCTCAATCTCACCACGATCTTCGTCACCCATGATCAGGAAGAGGCCAACGCCATCTGCGACCGCATCGCCATCATGAACGATGGCGTGATCCAGCAGGTGGGGACGCCGGTGGCGCTTTACGAAAGGCCCGCCAATCTCTTCGTCGCGAATTTTCTCGGCGCGGCCAATGTGATCGCAGGCAAGGTGGAGGCGGGATTCTTCCACATGGGCGAGGGCCTGCGCATCGCCTTGCCGGAGGCGGTCGATCTCCCGGTCAATCCCCATCTCGTCATCCGCCCGCATTTCGTCGCGCTCAGCCCGGCGCCGCGCGACGCCGCCTTGCCCGCCGTGGTCAGCCATACGGAATTTCTGGGCGCGACCGTGCGCTATGGCCTGGCCATGGGCGGCCTTTCGCTGAGCGCCGATGCGCCCTTTGAAAGCGGCGCAGCCCTTTTCAAGCCGGGAGATCCGGTCTTCGTGACTCTGCCGCTGGAGAAGGGCGTCTGGCTTCCGGGCTAGGGGGCGGCATCCCGCCCCTTCAAAGGAATTTGAGACGACAAAGCGCTTGCCGCATCAAGAAATCTCGGCGCATAATCCTGAAAAATAAACAGGGAGAGGCCGACAAGCGGCAAATCAGCGACACCCCGTTCAGCACCGTCAGGGCCTCGCCCCCTTCATCTCAATCAAGGCCGCAAGAGCCTAACCGGAGGAACCCATGATCAACAGACGCACATTCACCGCCGCCGGTCTCGCCGCCCTCGCACCCTCGCCCTTGCTCGCGCAGGCCCCGGGCCCGGTCGTCAAGGTGGGCACCTTGAAAATGGGTTCGTTGACCAATGTCTGGGTGGCGAAACAGGCAGGCTTTTTCGAACGCAATGGGCTGAATGTCGAACTCGTCGAATTCCGCAACGGCAACGAAGCCATCGCCGCGCATCAGGGCGGGTCCGTCGATATCCTGCTCACCATTCCCGGCACATCAATGGCCGCGCGCGAACGTGGCTTCGATCTGGTGCTGCTGACGCAAAGTGAAACCGCCAAAACGCAGGGACCTGATTCCGGGGCGATCATCGTGCGGTCGGATTCCCCCTACAAGACGGTGAAGGACCTCGAAGGCAAGCGTGTCGGTCTGGGCGCGCCGCGCAGCCAATATTCGGTGGCGGTGGAGAAGGCCTTTCAGAACAAGGGCGCGGATCCGAAGAAGGTGCAGTTTGTAGAGGTTCCCTTCTTCAGCCATGCGGACATGTTGCGCTCCGGACAGATTGACGCCGTCGCGGTGCTTGATCCCTGGATCACCCAATTGATCAACAGTGGCGCGGGACGCAACCTGTCCTGGTTCTATGTGGACTCTGTTCCCGGCCAGCCGATAGGGGCCTGGTGGACCAAGAGCACCTTCATTCAAAAGAACCCCGAAGGCGCCCAACGCTTCGTCAGGGCCATGCATGAGGCCATCGACTATATGATGGCGGACCCCGCGCGCGCCCGCAAGAATGTCGCCGCCTATACCGGCATGGACCCGGCGCTGGTCGAGCAGATGCCCATCAATGAATGGAACTACAAGATCGACAAGGCGAAATGGCAGGCGGTCATCGACATGATGGTGGAGAACGGCTTGCTCGAAAAGCCGCACAAGGCGGACGAATATATTTCCGATCTCGCGAGGCCCTTCGTCATTCCATAGGGCGCGCGGACACCGTAAAAAATCGCTCCGCCGTGATGGTCGCACGGCGGAGCGGCAAATCCTTCAGTCCTGTTTTGGGCAGCCTACTGCGCAGCCACCGCCGCAGCGGCGCTCTCGCGTTGCGCGAAGTGGCGGCGCACGGCAGGCCAGACCTCCCGGCCCAGCAGGGTGAGGGATTCGCGCTCCCACTCCTCGTTGGGTCCGCTCCAGTCCATGCCGGAGATCAGGAGATTGCCGAAGGGCCCGACCTCCTCGCGCAAGGCGATCAGCTTGTCGCGCACGGTGGCGGGGGAGCCGAAGATGACGCGCGGCATCATGGCGGTTTCAACCGTCACATCCCCATCCGCCATATCGGGCCAGGTCTTGAGCGCGATGAGTTTGCCCGCGCGCGCGAGCACCTGTCGGATATAATCGAAGTAAAAGCGCACGGAGCTTTGCGCATGCGCCAGACGGCGCTCCGCCTCGGCGTCCGTCGGCGCCACGAGCACCACGCGCACGACGCGCCAGTTCTCGCCGGTGACCTCGCGACCCGAACTCGCGAGCCCCTTGCTATAGCCGGTCCAATGGGTGGCGACGCCCGCAGGCGTCAACAGCGAACTCGTCAGGGGCCCCCACCCCCGCTCGCCCGCGAGCACTGCCGTGCTGGAATTAGGCGTAGATGCCGACACATGCACGGGCGGGCCTTCAGGCGTCGAGGGCTGGGGCAGGATGCCCATCTGCAATTCGGCGTGAATATTTTTGGTGATGCCAAACTTCCAGAATTCGCCATCAAATTCATAGGGCGGACCCTGCTTCCAGATCGCCTGCATCATGGTCAGGGATTCCAGCATCATGCGTCGGCGCGTGGGCTCATCCTCCAGCTGGAAAAGCTCCCAGTCCGACGGCAGGCTGCCGGTGCCGATGCCAAAGCGGAACCGGCCCTTCGCCATCTGGTCGAACTGGGCGACTTCCGCGCCCACCACCGCCGGATGACGGTTCGGCAGGCTGATCACGCCGGTGCCGAAGGTGAGGTTGCGCGTCTGGGGCAGCAGGCTCGCCATGAACATCAGCGGCGAAGGAATCGCCTCGCTGGTGGCGGAAAAATGCTCGCCGAGCCAGAATTCATTGAACCCCACCGTATCCAGCAAAAGCGCCTTGCGGGTGACCTCGTCCATCACCTGACCCATGGTCCGCCCGGGCGGGGACAGCGGCATGAGAAAAATTCCGAGATTCATGGCGTCCTCCACGGCGGCGATTTTTCCCTACATCAGCGGAGAATGGCCCCCATGGCAAGCCCCGGCGAATAATTTCGCCAGGCCCGCCCAGGGGCGGACGCCACTGCAAGACCCGCGACGTCAGCGACACGAAATTTAGCTGCAGCTCTCAACCAATCCTCTATAAGGACGCAGAGTGCAGGCAGGCGGGTAAGCGCGAGGCAAAATGGACAAGCGACAGGCGGATGTGGTGATCGTGGGCGGCGGGCCCGTGGGCATGGGCCTCGCCATCGAGCTGGGCCAGCGCGGCCTGCGCTGCATCGTGGTGGAGCGCCACAGGGAGCCCCAGCCCATTCCCAAGGGGCAGAACCTGACCCAGCGCACCATGGAGCATTTCCATGCCTGGGGCGTTGACAAGGCCGTGCGCGCGGCCTCCCCCATTCCCGTGGATTTCGGCATCGGCGGCCTCACGGCCTATGGCACTCTGCTCGGCCCCTACCATTACGACTGGTATCAGCGCGTTATCGTCCGCCCCTTCTATTTTCAGGACAACGAGCGTCTGCCCCAATACGCCACCGAGGCCGCCCTGCGCGCCCGGGCGGCGCAGCTGCCGGAAGTGACCACCCTGTTTGGCTTCACCGCCCGCGAGATTACGCAGGACGCGACGGGCGCAAACGTGACCATCGCCTCCGCCGATGGCGAGCTGCAGCAGCTGCGCGCCAGCTATGTGGTGGGCTGCGACGGCGCCCGCTCGCTGGTGCGCGAACAGGCGGGCCTCACCCAGACCTTTTCGGACCACGAAATCCGCATGGCCCTGCTGGTGTTCCGCTCCGACCGGCTGAACGAGCTGCTGGCCCATTTCAAGGGCAAGTCCTTCTTCAACGTGCTGCATCCCGAACTTGACGGCTACTGGCGCTTCTTTGGGCGGGTGGACACGGGCAAGACCTGGTTCTTCCATGCGCCCATGCCGGAGGGCACGACGCGAGACAATTTCGATTTCCACGGCTACCTTCAGGAGGTCGTGGGCGCCCCCTTTGACTGCGAATTCCAGCACATCGGGTTCTGGGACCTGCGCGTCGCCGTGGCCGACAATTACAATGCGGGCCGCCTGTTCATCGCGGGCGACGCCGCCCATAGCCATCCCCCCTATGGCGGCTATGGCATCAACACGGGTCTGGAAGACGCCCGCAACCTCGGCTGGAAGCTCGCCGCCACCCTGCAGGGCTGGGCGGCGCCTGGCCTGCTCGAGACCTATAGCGCGGAGCGCCAGCCCGTTTTCGTATCGACCGCGCGCGATTTCATCGTGAACTACATCGAAGATGATCGCGCCTTCCTGCGCGCCCATAATCCCGAGCGTGATCGGGCGGATTTCGAAAAGGCCTGGGCTGTGCGCGCCTCGGGGGTGAGCGGGGAGATCCAGAGTTTCGAGCCCAATTACGAGGGCTCGCCGCTGGTGGTGGGCTCCGCTGGCGGGGCGCCGAGCGCCGTGGGCTCCCACAGCTTCAAGGCCCGCGCGGGGCACCATCTGGCGCCGCAGCCCCTCTCCAGCGGACGCAATGTTTTCGAGGAGCTGGGGGAGGGCTTCACGCTCCTCGCCTTTGGCGCGGGGGAGCCGGACATCGCCGCCTTCGAGGCCGCCGCCAAGGCGCGCCAGATCCCCCTCAAGGTGCTGCGCGACAGCTATGCGGAGGGACGCATGGCCTATGAAGCCCGGCTGATCCTCGTGCGGCCCGACGCCTTTGTCGCCTTCGCAGGCGATGCGGTGCAGGCGCAGGCCATTCTGGCGACGGTTGTGGGCGACTGACGGGGGCTTGGGCGCAGGGAGACCTACGCCCCCCTATTCGGCGGCCTTGGGGACGGCCTTGTAGCGGCTCTCGGGCCTCGGCAGGCCCAGATGGTCGCGCAGGGTCTTGCCCGTATATTCCGTGCGGAACAGGCCGCGCTTCTGCAGCTCCGGCACCACCATCTCGCAGAAATCCACATGCTGGCCCGGCATATAGGGCGGCAGCATGCAGAAGCCGTCACAGGCCCGGTTGGTGAACCATTCCTCCATGTAGTCGGCGACCTTCTTGGGGCTGCCGTGGATGGAGTTCTTGCCGCGCGCGCCAGCGCAGCGCGCGCCAAGCTGGCGAATGGTCAGATTTTCGCGGCGAGCCATGCCCACGATGGAATCGTAATGGCCCTTGCTGATGTTGGTGCCAGGTAGCGGATCGGGCAGGGGCTCATCCAGCGGATAGGGCGACAGATCCATGCCGCCCAGCATGGTCGCCAGAATCTCCCGGCCCACGATGGGATGGATGAGATTTTGCAGGCGGTCGAAATCCTCCGCCGCCTTGTCGTTGCTTTCGGCGACCACGACGCTGAGGCCCGGCAGGATCTTCAGATGGTCGGGGTTGCGGTTGTAGTTGCGCTGCATCCGCCCCTTTACGTCGTCGTAATAGGCCTTGGCCTCGGGAATGTTCAGATGGGGCGAGAAGATCGCCTCCGCCAATTCCGCCGCCAGTTCGCGCCCCTCGTCGGAGGCGCCCGCCTGCACCTGCACCGGATAGCCCTGGATGGGGCGGGGCACGTTGAGGGGACCGCGCACCTTGTAATGCGGCCCCTCATGCCGCAGATAATGCATCTTCTCGGGATCGAAATAGAGGCCGCCCTCCACGTCGCGCACGAAGGCGTCATCGTCCCAGCTGTCCCAGAGCCCATAGACCACCTTGGCGAACTCCCGCGCCCGGCCATAGCGTTCCGCGTGATCGCCCACCTTGTCGCGGCCAAAGTTCAGGGCTTCGGCGGGCTGGGCGGAGGTGACGAGATTCCAGCCTGCGCGGCCATGGCTGATATGGTCCAGCGAGGCGAATTTGCGGGCGAGATTATAGGGCTCCTGATAGGTGGTCGAGGCGGTGGCCGTCAGACCAATGTGCTTGGTGACCATGGCGAGCGCGGAAAGCAGGGTCAGCGGCTCGAAATGGGCGACAAACTGAACCGAGCGCGAGATGGCGTCGATATGCGCATCGCGGGTGGCGTTGCTGTCGGCGAGGAAGATCATGTCGAACTTCGCCCGCTCCGCCGCCTGGGCCATTTCGACATAGTGTTCGATGCTGACATTGGCCATGGGCTCGGCGCGCGGATGGCGCCAGGAGGCGACATGGTGCCCGGTCGGGTTGAAATAGGCCGCAAGCGTCATCTGCCTGGTCATCGTCTCTCTCCATACCCCTTCGTCGGGCCCTTACGGTTCCCGCCAGCGCCCGGGACCACTCGGGCAGGCGGTAGATAGCATAAAAGCTTCGATTACAACCCCTGCTTGCGTCATCTGACTCCCAAACATGGGGCGTCAAATCTTCAACCCCAGAAAGGCCGCCGCATTGGCGCCGAGAATCGCGTCCTGCTCGGCCTGGCCAATCCGCGCCTTCTTCACGAAGCCCACCGGGTTCTTTTCCCCGAAGGGAAAATCCGTCGCCAGCATGATGTTGCTGACCGGCACGCGCACGGCCAGATATTCCAGCATGTCCACGTTGAACAGCACGGTGTCGTAGTGGAACGTGGGCAGATAGCTGCTGAAATCCCCTTTCAGATGGCCCCCCGCCAGACCGTTACGATAGAGATGATCGTGGCGGCCCGTGTAGAAGGGCAGGTAGCCGCCCCCATGGGCGATGGCGATCTTCACGCCCGGGCATTCATCCATCACCCCTTCATAAACAAGGGACGACATGGCGAAGGCCTCTTCCAGAGGCTGGCCCAGCGAGATCATCTGCTTGTGCTTCACCATCTTCGGGTCGGGATTGCCCTGGGGATGGATGAACACGGTCGTGCCGAGTTCGGCGACCTTCCTCCAGAAGGGGCGCAGGACGGGATCGCCCAATTGCAGCCCATTGACCTCGGAGCCGATGACGACGCCATGGAGCTTCAGGTCGCGCACCACGCGCTCCAGCTCCTGCACCGCCAGCGCCGTGTCCTGCATAGGCAGGGAGCCCAGACCCACCAGCCGGTCCGGATGCTGCGCCACGAGGGCCGCCGCATGGTCATTGCTCATGCGCTCATAGGTCAGCGCCACCTCGGGCTCGGCGAAATAGGTGCATTGCTGCAAAATCGAAGGGCTGATGACCTGGATGTCGACGCCCATCTCATCCATTTCCTTCAGGCGAAGGGCGGGGTTGAGCATGCGCTCCATCTGGGGCGCGGGCACGGCGGCTTGCGGGGCGCCGCCTTGCGCATGCATCTGCGCATAGCGCGAATGCTTGTAGGCGAACTCCATCACCTCTGGCGCGACGAAATGGGCGTGAAAATCAACGACGAGTGGCATCAGATATTCCCTTGATCATTCAGGCTCGCACGGGCTTGGCGGGATAATCCTGCGCCAGGGCGGCGCCGCAACCCAGCGACAGGACCGCCGCCAAAGCAGCCGTCCACTTGCGAAGCCTCATCGGATCGTTCCTTCCCTAAACGCCATGCAGGCCATGCGTCCGCATTGGGTATTTTACCCACTTGTTTAGTATCAAATCACCGATTTTGAAATGAAAAAACGTATTCTCGCAGAGCGATTTCCCGCATCTTGCGACTTTGCTTTCAATCCGACGAAAAATCATGGGGAAGGCGCTGCAAATGAGCGAGATGGCGACGCCAGTTTCGCGTGCGCCCTCCCCAAGCCCCTACCCAAGCCTCAGTCGAAGGTGATGGCGGCCTTGACCACTTCGAAATTGGCCATAGCCGTCATGGCCTCGTTGATCTGGTCAAGCTTATATGTGGCGCTGATCATTTCCTCAAAGGGATAGCGATCATGGCGCGAGGCCATGAAGTCCAGCGCCTGCAGCCAGTGGCGCGGCTCGCCGGAGCGCACCGTCAGGAAGGTGAGCTGCTGGGGCATCGAATCAACCGCGATGGCCGCGCGCCCGCCCACCCCGATATTCACGAAGCGCCCGCCCCCGCGCAGCAGCGACAATCCTTCGGGCACGGCGGCGTTGGTGGCCGCCTGAAACACGATATCCGCCCCGCGCCCGCCCGTGTGCTCATGCACCCAGGCCTTGCGATCCTTCTGGTCCGGCACCTCCTCCATGTTGAGCACGGCGTCGGCGCCCATGCGGCGGGCGACGTCGAGCCGCTTGGCGGGCGCGCCGATCATCAGCACCTGCTTGGCGCCCATGTCCTTGGCCACGGCGGCGCAGAAAATGCCGATGGGGCCGCTGCCCTGAATCAGCACGGTCTCGTGGGCCTTGATGGCGCCGAGGCGGTCGAAGCCATGCATGCAGGTGCGATAGGCGCAGGCGGAAGCGGCTGCGGAGGCGGAGGAGACTTCGTCCGGCACCTTCACGATGAGGCAGGGCGCGGGCACATACATATATTCGGCGCAACTGCCCAGCAGATAGGGATGCTGGTCCGCGCGATTATGCCCCCAGGAGGCGCGATCCGGGCAGATGCAGGGCTGCACCGCCACGCTGCAATAGTAGCAGGAGCCGCAGGACACATAGCTCCACACGATGCGGTCGCCCTTGCGCACGGGATTGCCCAGAATATCCGTGCGCTCGCCGCAGATTTCCTCCACGATGCCGCAGGGCTCGTGACCCGTGATGATCGGCAGGGAATCGCCGCCCCCCAGAGGCCCGTGCCAGCGATGCACATCGGTGCCGCACAGGGTCGAGGCGACGATGCGCACGAGCAGAGAGCCCTTGTCGAGTTCGGGGATCGGCACATTCTCGATCACCAGGGGTTCGTTGAATTGCTTGATGACGGCGGCTCGGCTGGTGCGCATCTCTCTTCTCCCTATTGAAGTCCTAACAAGGCGCGGGTGCGCGCGACGGTGGCGGGCGACGCCTTCACGGTTCGCTCCACGATGGCTTGCAGCGCTTCGCCGTCCAGTGGATTGAATTCGAGCTGGGTCTTGACGACCTCAGCCAGAAACTCCTCGTCTTTCAGCATGTCCTGAAAGGCCTTGCGCATGAGTTTGACGCGCTCGGGCGCCATGCCCGGCGGCGCGACGATGGAGCGGCCAAGCTCCTCGCCGCTGGTGTAGAAGGACAGGACATCGCGATCCTCCGGCGTCTTGCCGATTTCAACGGACGTCGGCGTATCCGGCAGATCAGGGCTGCGCGTGAAGACGAACTGCACGAGGGGATGGATCTTCTTCTGCGCCAGCCAATCGGGCTTGGTGCGCTTGACCGTGTTCCAGGATGGCAGGGAGCCATCGACCTCGCCGCGCTCCATGGCGAGCATGGAATCAGCCGAGGAGGTGTAGCCGCCGATGACGCGGAATTTCGTGCCGAGGAGCCCATTGAGCAGCCGGGGATAGCCTTCGGAGGGCGAGCCCGCGCCGGTGCCCGCCATGGGCGTATCATGACGCAGGACATCGTCGATGCTGCGGGCCTTGGCCGGATCAAGGGTGGCCAGCACCTGCAGGATCATGCTGACCCGGCCAATCCATGCGAAGTCCGCCGATTTGTACTGAATGCCCTGTGTCCCCAGCGCCTCCTCGATGGCGATGGAGGAGGAGAGAATGGCCAGCGTCGTTCCGTCCTTCGGCGCTGCGTTGGACAGATGGTTGGCGGCGCGGATGCTGCCCGCGCCCGGCATGTTGATGGCGACGCCCGGTGGATTCCCCGGCAGATGCTTGCCGATGTGACGCGAGACCAGACGCCCCACGAAATCATAGTTGCCGCCGGTGGCGAAACCGATGTTGACATTGATGGCCTTGCCCTTGAAGGGCTCTTCCTGCGCCGATGCGCAGGCGACGCCAGCCAGCAGGGCGAAGCTGGCCGCCAGCAGGCGTGGCGATGGCTGGCCGCGCCGCCTCATGTCAGCGCATGTCCGCGGATGGAGAAGCGCCTGAGGTGGCGGGTCTGCGCAGGATCGAAATCGGTGCGCGCATGGATGCAGGCGCGATTGTCCCACAACAGCAGATCATAGCGCCGCCATTTATGGACGTAGAGAAACTCCGCCTGCTCCTGATGCGCGAAAAGCCGGAAAAGCAGGTCCTCGCTCTCGTCGTCCGGCAGGCCCTCGATGCGCTCCGTCATCAGGCGATTCACATAAAGCAAGCGGCGGCCATTGTCGGGATGGGTGCAGACAATGGGATGGGAGGCGCGGCGCGTGGCGGTCGAATGATCGTTGGCGTTGCGGGTCTGGATGCCATAGCCCCCATGGCCGTAGGAGGTGACGGCGCGGCGGCCTTCGATAGCCCGGCGCAGATCATCGGGCAGGGCCTCATAGGCGAGGCACAGATTGCCGAAGATGGTGTCGCCACCCTCCGCAGGCAATTCCAGCCCATGCAGACAGCCTGCCTTGGCGGGGACCTCCATGTAGCTCTGGTCGATGTGAAACTCCATTTCCCCATCGGGAATGGAGCCGATGATGCGGCCATTCTCCCGCTTGTTGGAGACATACATCACATTCTGCGGCGCGCCCTCGGGCTCGTGCCGCGCCTGCGTCGGGCGCGCGCGGGCGCCGATCTCGCCGAAAATCCGGCAGAAATCCATATGAACCTCTGCGGGCAGAGGCGCGTCGTTATGGATCACCAGAACCAGATGCTCCGCCCATGCCTTGCGCAGGAAGACGCGGTCTTCCTCCTCCAGCGGTCGCGTCAGATCAAGTCCGTAGATGGCGGCGCCAAGGGCTGGCGACAGGGGTACGGCTTCCAGCTCGCGCGTCATCATGCATTGTCCTCCCTGACGTTTCCGGCCCTTGAGGCTCGGCTTGTTCTAGAATTGCATCGACCGTCCTTCGATGGTGCAGCGGCGCATCAGGCGCTCCTGATCACGCGGGAAATCCTTGCGCGCGTGGATCGAGCACCAATTGTCCCAGATCACCATGTCGCCCAGCTTCCACTCGTGCTCGAAGACGATGGAGGGATCTTCGGAGATCTCGAAGAGCTGCTCGAGGGCGTCCTCGCTCTCGGCCTTGTCGAGGCCCTCGATGCGCGCGGACATCAGGCGGCTGATGTACAGCGCCTTGCGACCGGTGGCGGGATGGGTGATGAAGATCGGCTGCTCGAAATGGCGCACCTTGTCGAAATCGACCTCGTCGAGATTGAGGCGCTCGCGGCGCTTGTATTCGTGGATCTGCAGCACCCGGCGCCCTTCCAGCCGGTCGCGCAGCTTGCGCGGGATGTTCTCATAGGCCTGATACATGTTGGAGAAGCAGGTGTTGCCGCCCCAGGTCGGCAGCTTCATGGAAAAGAGCAGCGTGGCCCGGTGCGGCTCGGGGTAATAGCTGGTGTCGTGATGGAACCACATCTCCCCATCGCCAAAGGCGCCCAGCGACTGGCCATTGGGCAGGATGATGTTGGTCACCATCATGAAGGGCGTGTCGAAATCGCCGCCCGGGGACTTGCCAGGGGGACGGCGGCGAATGGCGACCTTGCCGAAGATCTCGGCGGCGCGCAGCTGGCCAGCCTCATCGAGGTCCTGATCGCGCACCACCAGGACGATATGATCGTTGAAGGCCTGCGCGATGGCGGCGCGGGTCTCATCGGCGATGGGCTTCGACAGATCGACGCCCGTGATTTCGGCGCCCAGCGCTGGATGAAGCTTCTTGATTTCCACGGTCTCTCTCCCTTTGGGGTACCCGGCTGATATTGCGGAATGGACGGCCCGTCAGGCCGCGATCTCGAAGGGCACCTGCTTGGGCCCGGAGCGCTGAACCACCTTGTTGGTGACGGGATCATAACCGTTCTGCAAGACGCGGCCGACAAGGCGCACGGAACGGAAGATGATCGCCACGGACCGATCCGGCCCGCCCAGCTCCGCATGGATGTCATTGGGCGAGACGACGTCCACATGCCCCGCCACGCCCTTGGAGGCGCTCTCCAGCTCCACCTTGGCGTAACCGGGCACGGACCCGTCATCGAGCCTGCGCCAGCGCTCCAGGGTCTCCGTGCCCTCCACGAGGCCATAGAGCACCCAGGCATCCGCATGGTCATGGACGCTGCCCTTGCGGCCGGGATCGCGCACCACCGCATTGACGACGAAATCGAAATCGGGATCCGTATAGAGCAGGAGATTGCCGACCCCCTCGGTCGAGGGCCATGACTTGACCGCCTCGCGAATCGCGGGATGGCCGACGAGGCCCTGCATGAGCGGCAAAATCTGCGACACCCGCTCGCCCATGGGCGCCTCCGGACCCCAGACTTTCCGCGCTTCGACAATGAAATCATCAAAAACGGCGCGCGCGCTGTTCCCCATGGCGATCATCTCCCTCGTGGTGGTCGGTCCAGACCCCGTTGTTTTCCGTGAGCCATCTTAAAGCAGGATGGCACGGGGCGCCAAGGTCATCGTTTGTGCCGGGCGAAGGGGGTCTATAGTCTGGCGGCAGGCGCCGGTAAGCGCGTGACGAGGAAACTTCTGATGTCCCGATTCTCTGTTCTTGCGGCGCTGGGTCTGGCGCTGGCGATCAGCGGTTGCTCCGACAGCGGCTCGGAGGCCGCGCGGCTGGAGCGGCGGATCGAGGAGCTGTCCCGCGACTTGCGGCAGGCGCGGGCCGAGACCCAGCGGGGCAACGAGCGGGTGATCGCCGCCCTGCAGGAACATTTCGCGCAGGGGACCGGCTTCACCGCCCCCGCCTCCCCCGGCGGCGCAGGGGTCGCCATGGACCCTGCGCGGGGCATGGCGGCCTCGAAGGCCCTGCAGGCGGCCCATGTGGCCATGAGCGAGCGCATGTCCTCCGTGCCCCTCACAGGCGATCCTGACCGGGATTTCCTGGCGCAGATGATCCCCCATCACGAGGGCGCCATCGAGATGTCGAAGGTGCTGCTGAAGGATGGCGTGCGACCCGAGGTGCGCCGCCTCGCCCAGGAGATCATCGCCCACCAGCAGGGCGAGATCGAGATGATGCGCCGCTGGGTGGAGGCCATCAGCAAATAGGCCTATCCCTCCAGCAGCCCCTGCCGGGCCGTCTTGGCGAAGATCCAGCGGGCGAAGACGAAGACGATGCCGGCCAACACCAGCGCCAGGATCCCCGCCACCAGTCCCGTCTCCCAGGACACAGCAAGGCGCGTCGGCAGATAGTTGAGCACCGTGCGCAGCTGGCGCAATTCCCAGATCAGCTTGGTGATGCCAAAGCCCACCAGCAGGGCCACGCCCCCGCCGATGATGAGCCCCACGATGGAGGGCCCCAGCACATTGGGCAGGAAAAAGCGCACCACATCGGCTGGCCCTGCGCCGCGAATGCGCAACAGGGCCAGGGTGCGCCGGTCTTCCAGATAATTGGCGTAGGCCACCGCATAGATGCCGATGAGCGCCAGCAGGAAGCCGCCAAGCAGATAGATCTGCACATTCTGCCGCGCTAGATAGATATACATATCGCTGCCCAGCCGCTGCATCTCCGAGGAGATGTCGCGCAGATCCAGCGGCTCGACGCCGATGGTCCCCAGCACCCGCTTGCGCAGGTCAGCGCCATCGACGCCTCGCTGCGCCGCCACGGAGATGACGATGCGCGGCACCAGCACATCGAGGCCTTCCAGCGCCTTCTCGTTCTGGGCGCCGACCAGATAGGGCGCGTTGGTGAAGAGGTGATTGAGATAGTCGACGCGGGCGGCGACGAAGCCCTCGCGGTCATTGACCGTGCGCAGAGGAACGCCGGGGAGGAAATGCAGGGTGCCCCCATAGGGCATGCGCTGCATCTTGCCATCGGTCATACGCCCCACGGGCATGGGCTCGCCAAAGCCTTTCTTGTAGAATGCGCCCACGGGGGCGGAGGCGAGGATGCGGTTCTGGTCGAGCTGTTTCAGGGTCGCCGCGAAATCGCCGCCAAGCCCCAGCGCAGGCTCCGAATAGGTCGCCTCGAGATGGCGGGCGGGATCGGGCAGGAAATAGAAGGGCAGGCCGGAGAAGCCGCGATCGGGCATGAACAGGCCCTCGACGATCCCCTCCACGAGATAGGAGACGCGGCGCACGCCTTTCTCCGCCTCGATGCGCGCGATCATGGGGTCAAGCTTCACCCGCAGGGCCGCGAGCCGCTCGCGCAGGCCGCCGCGCGCCTGCGCCTCAGCTGGCATGAGGTCCAGCGCGTTGATGGTGAGTTGCAGGTCGGAGCCCAATTGGATGCGCGCGCCGCGTTCGGTCTTGTTGTCGAAGACCGCCGTCATGACCGTGGGATAGAGGGCGAGGCTCGCCATGAGCCCCACGATCAGCAGAAAGCTCGCCGCGCGATGCCTGCGGATCTGCATATGCTTCACGGCCACGTCCTTGAGCGGCCCCGCCAGAAGCGAGGCCACTGGCGTCATCAGCGCCGACATGAGCCCCTTGCGCGAGGCGATGAGAGACACGAGCCCATAGATGAAGAAGGGGAAGGCGACGAAGTCGAGCGCGCGGTCCAGATCCGCCGCCCAGGGCACCGCAATGAAGGTGGTGAGCGCGGTGTCCAGCACCCATCCCGTCACCTTGGCCCCGCCGAACAGCAGCGCGAGAAATTGCAGCAAACCGAAACGCACCTGCGCACCATCGAACTCGCCGCCCTCGACGCGACGCGAGGCCTGCAGTGGCGACACGCGGGACGCCTCGCGCACGAAGCGCCGCCCCACCATGAGCGCAATGGCCACGCCAACCACGATGAAGACGCAGAGCACCAGTGGGTCCTGAATCTTCGCCATGAGCGGCAGCGGCGGCAACCCGCCGTAGTAGAGCAGCAGCGGCGCCAGCGTGCCAAGCACGCCGCCCGCGATCCCGCCCGCCAGTCCGCCCGCGCCAATGGCGATCAGCATGATCCGGCCGATGAGCCAGCCCGGCGTTCCCCGCAGGCGCAGCAGCCCCAGTTTGCGGCGCTCGTTGAGCATGAGAAGGCCCGAGAGATTGGCCAGCAGCACACCCGCCATGAGCAGCAGAGGCAGCGACACCAGCAGGCTGATGAGCGCGATCTTCTTGGCGATGTCATCCATGCGCATGAACATCGTGCCGAGGTTATGATCCACCGCCGCCGAGGCCGTGCGGTGCTGGACGCCATCGGTGATGCGGCTGCCCGTGGCGATGATGCGGGTCAGGGAGCCCTCGATGTCCCAGCCCGACACGAGATTGGCCCGGTCGAGCTTCGCCAGATGGATGATCTCGGGGAAATAGTCGCCGGGGTTGCCGTGGATGTCCGCATGACCCTCGTCATGCATGAAGCCGCGCGACACCGCGTCGAATTTCAGGATCAGGGAAGGGTCCCACGGGGGCACGATGATCATGCCCAGTTCCGGCACAAGGGTGGGCGAACTCGTCTGCTCCAGATACCAGCGGTTGAGCTCGGTGGAATCGATGCGGATCACCCGCTCGATCCCCGTGCGCAGGGTGAGCACGCCCAGGGGATGCTTGTGCTCGTCGTCCACCGAGAGGTTCGGATCCTTCGGCTGCACCACAAGCTCGAATTTCTTGCGATTTTGCAGCCTGAGGAAGGCGTCGCCCATCTGGCCCTTGGAGCCCACGAGCACGATGACGGCTTCATTACCGGAGGGCCTGATGTCCGGCGGAATCAGGCTGGGGTCGGTGGCCGTGAGAATCGAGAGCCAGGGCGTGCGCAATTGCTGCCCGTCAATGACCGGCATCACTGAAAAGGGCGGAATGGTCCGCAGGAAATAGAGGCGCTCGGACTGAGCGACGCCGCGCGTCTTCGCCACATTGTCGTGGACCTCGCCCGCCTGCGGCACATCCGCCGTTTGATACACCGAGACATCCCACGGCACGCGCTTGACCTGATCGTCCACATAAAGCTGCATGGCGTGACGCGAGGTCACATTCACCGCCGCCAGCAGGAACACCACGAGAAAGGACACCAGGCAAAAGGTGAGGAACACCCGCTTGCCGATGACGCGAAACAGCGTCGCCAGAATGGGCCAGTTCATTTTGACGTCAATGTCGCGCATGGCTCAGGTGACCTGCTGAACGGCGCCGTCGCGCATGTGATAGACGCGGGGAAATTGCTCGACCACCTTGGGATCATGGGAGGCTACGAGCACGGTCTTGCCGCGCGAGGTCGCCAGATCGATCAGCATGGAGGAAATGACCTTGGCGTTGTGGGAGTCGAGATTGCCCGTGGGCTCATCGGCGAGGATGATCGGGGGATCATTGACGAGGGCCAGGCACACCGCCACGCGCTGCTGCTCGCCGCCGGACAATTCCTCAGGCCGCTTGAAGCCCTTGGCCTTCAGGCCCACGGTCTCCAGCAGGCCTTCGGCGCGCGCCCGCCGTTCCTCCGGTCCCACGCCAGCCAGCAGCATGGGCAGCTCCAGATTCTCGATGGCCGAGAGGCTGGGGATCAGGTTGAAGAACTGGAACACGAAGCCGATCTTGCGCAGCCGATAAAGCTCGAGCTGGCGCTCGGTCATGGCCGCGACATTCTCGCCATTGACCCAGATCTCGCCGCCGCTCGGCCGGTCCATGCCGCCCAGCAGATTGAGGATCGTGGTCTTGCCGCAGCCCGATGGGCCCATCAGGGCGGCGGCTTCTCCGCCGCCGATGGACCAGTTCATCTTTTCCAGCGCGATGATGCGGGCCGCCTGCGTTTCATAGGTCTTCGACACGCCGACCAGGCGCACCGCGCGGTCGGCCTCGGCGGTCTCGTTCGCCATTCCTTGCTCGCTTCCGTAGGGGTTACAGCGCGTGATTACGGCTTGAAATAGGGATAGGTGCCCGCCTCGATGCTCTTGGCCCAGCTGACCCAATGGGCGCCGGGATTGCGCGCATAGGCGTCGTAGCTGCCCGGCGCATTGATGCCGGGCATGCTGGGGATGTAATCGCGCCGCAGGATTTCGCTAGGGTTGCCATAGCGCGAGGCGAGCGCGCGCACGCCCACATCCTCGAAGGACGCCAGACCCCCATGCTCCAGCAGGGTGATCCACTGATCGAGCTCGCGGATCTTCACCTGCATGCTCGGCAGGAGGTTATGGTGATGCAGGGAATGGCCCATGGGCAGCAGGTTCTTCTCCGAGAAGGCCTTGCTCTCGGAGGACCATTCGCCGACCTTTTCAGGGCCCATGGCCGCCTCCGCGCCGAAGGCCCAGTGGATCACGCCCGCCACATTGCGCTCGGAGAGATTGATGCCCTCCATCACCTCGACCGGATGTTTGAAATATTTGGGGTTGGTGCCCATACCCGCTTCATAGAGCCACCAATAGCCCTTCTTGTCCTGATGGGGCCACTGCATGTCCTGGGTGCCCGGATAGTTCTGCAGGACGCGCATGCCCTCCCCATAGAGCCCGCCGCCCTTGATCTGCGCAATCTTGCCGTTTTTCACGGTGATTTCGATGCGCGGATGGGTAGCCGCGTGGCTGGTGGTGGAGGCGATGATCCCCGACACCTCCGGCAGCACGGCGGGAATATATTTGCTGGTCATGACCGGATATTCGACGACCGAATAGGGGAAGCGTCCCGTCGCCTGCGCGGGGAACATGTAGAGATGTCCCTGCTGATAAACGCCCGAAGCCCAGCCCTGCGCTTCGTTTTCCTTCAGGTCATAGCCGAAGGCCGTGCCTTCGGGATCGGTCACTTCGGCGCGCTGGACGAGAGCCAGCGCCTCGATGGTCTTGGACTCCACCATGCGCCACACGTCCGCAGGGAAGGCGGGCACCTGGCTCATGAGGTCATAGAGATCGAGGAAGGTGTAATTCCCCAGAAACTTCTCGCCGTGATGGCGCATGGCCTTGCGGGTGTTGGGTCGGTTGGCGCCGCGCCACATGACCCAATCAATCTGCGGATTCTTGTCGAGCCAGGCGACCACGGCCGCCGAGGACCTGTTGATATAATCGCCCGCGATGGCCGCGAGCTTGGGGTCGGGGATCACCAGTTCGGGCCAAGTGGCCTTGAAGAGATCGGGATCACGCTCGTTGACCCACTGGCGACCCTTCTTGAAATCCACCATCTGGCCAGTGGTGGTGAAGAAGCTGTCCAGCTCGCGCTGGCCGTCGCTGATGGTGTATTCGCGCAGGGCTTCTCGCACCTGGCGGAACTCGCTCTCCGAAAGGCCCATGGCGTCCCAGATGGTGACGATCTACGTCTTGACGCCGCGCTCCTCAAGGGCGCGCTTGATGGCGTCCTGCACCAGCATGTTGGGCCAGGCGTCGCGGATCTCGCCGACGAAGATCACCATCTGCTTGCCCGGCAGGGCGAGGCCCAGCGGGGTGCGCCCGCCCGTCTGGCGCGCGGCGGCGCGGGCCTGGGGCATCAACTCGTCCACCGTGGCGGGCGCCTTGAGATAAGAGGGGAAGGCGGGCGGCGGCACAGGCCTTTGCGGCCCCGGACCCTTCAGCCCCTGCTCCTTGCGCCGCTGCGCCATGGTGTCCGGCGCCCAGGGCTCGTAAATCGCCTTGCGCTGCTCGATGGAGGGGCGCTGCGCCGCAGATGGCTGGGGCGCCTGCGCGAGGGTGGAACCGACGGCGAAAAAACTGAAGGCGAGGGCCGCGCCTGCGGCCAGTGGTGTCCTGAGCATGTCTCTTCCCCCGAATATCTTATCGCCCACCGGTCACAGAACGCCTGCGCCGGAGGTTTGCATCGTCTGGTTTGACTATAGTAAGCAGAAGTTCAGGCGCGCAAGTGACCTGACGGCGAAAACATGGAGAAGCAAAATGGCGTGGCGTCCGGGGCTTTTTCTTTCGCTGCGGCCCTGTTGCCTCCTTCTCGCCTCGCCTGTGGCCGCTCATGTGGGCTTCGCCAAGCGCCAGGTCGCGCTGGCGCCTAGCCTTGAGCTGACCCTGCGGGTCCCCCATGGTTGCGACGGCTCGCCCACCCTGCGCCTGCGCATGCGCATCCCCCGCGCCGTGGCCTCCGTGCGCCCACAGCCCAAGGAGGGCTGGACCGTCGCGCAAACCGGCGAAGGCGGCGCGCGCGAGGTGATCTGGAGCGGGAACCTGCCGGACAAGCAGACCGGCGAATTCTCCTTCGCCATGACCCTCGAGGCCTCCGCGAAAGCGGGCGACACGATCCACTTTCCCGTGGTGCAGGAATGCGCCAAGGGCGTCTCCCGCTGGATCGACATCAAGGGCGCGGAGGCGCAGGGCGAGGAGCGCCACGACGAGAGCAGCTCCCCCGCCCCCGCGATCAAATTGCTGCCGCCGAAATGAAACGCACCGCGCTTCGCGCGCTTATCGCCCTGGTGTTCTGCGCGCTCTCCTGCGTCAGCGCATTCGCCCATGCGTCCCTGCTCAAGAGCACGCCCGGGGATGGCGATCTGCTGAAACAGACGCCGCAAAGCGTTGAACTTCTCTTCAACGAACCTGTTGACATCAACGCCGCCACGCTGGTGGATCCCAAGGGCGTCATCGGCACGCTGAAGCCCGCCGCTGGCGCAGGGCCGCGTGTGGTCATTCCCCTGCCCGCCAACCTTGCCCAGGGCTCCCACCTCCTGAGCTGGCGCGTGACCTCGGAAGATGGCCATTCCGTGAGCGGCAGCGTGGTCTTCTCCATCGGCCGCGCAAGCGGCGGCGAGGGACAGGCTGCGGAAGACCCGACCATCCTTGTTTCCGCGCTCTCCGGCCCGCTGGTGATGATGCGCTTTCTGCTCCTCGCGGGCCTGGTGTTCGGCGTGGGCGCAGGCCTGTTCGCCGCCTTTGTCGCGCCCATTGGTCATGGCCGCAGCATCGCCCTTGCTGCGCTGGGCGCGGCGGCTTTCGCAGCCCTGCTGGCCATAGGCCTGCAAGGCGCCGACGCCCATGGCCAGGGCCTGCTGGCGCTCAATGACCGCGCGATGTGGCGCTCGGGCCTGCGCCTGCCGCAGGGCTACGCCTCATTGCTTCTGCTGTTGGCGATGGGCTGCTCTGCGATCAGCTTGTTCGTGCGGGGCCGCGCAGCGCGCATTCTGGCTTTATCGGCCCTCGTCTTCGTCGCCCTTGGTTTGTCGTATACAAGCCATTCGCGGACCTGGCGGCCCGAGAGCCTCATGCAAGTGGCGATCACCCTGCATATCGGCGCGGTGGTCCTGTGGGCGGGAGCGCTGCTTCCATTGCTGCGGGCCTCTTATTGCGAGGATTTCGCAACCCGCTTGCAACGCTTTTCAACCCTCGCGGCGCCAGTCTATGTGCTTTTGCTGCTCAGCGGCGCCGCACTCGCAGCCACGCAGTTTCTGGCGCCGCGCGAAGTCTTCGCCACCGCCTGGGGCGCGATTTTGGGGGTGAAACTGGGTTTGGTGGCCGCGATCAGCCTGCTGGCCCTCGTTAACCGCTACCGGTTGACCACGCCCGCGCTGGCGGGCGAGGCTGCTGCACTCAAGAGCCTGCGCCGCTCGATCAGGCTCGAATGCGCCGCCGTCGCTCTCCTTCTGGCCGCCGTCTCGGTCTGGCGATTGACCCCGCCGCCGAGCGCGCTTGGCGCCCGCAACGAACGGGCGTTCCAGGTTCATCTTCATGGCGCCGACGCCATGGCGAGCATGACCATCAGGCCCGCCCGCGTCGGCCCCGTGCAGATCCGCATCGAGCCCAAGGCCAGCGATCTGTCGCCCCTGCGCGTGAAGGAAATCGATCTCTATCTCACGCCCGATTCGCCAGATGTCGCGCCCATCCACCGCGCGGCGCGTCTGACGCCTGGCGGCCAGATCTGGGAGATCGATGGACTGACCATCCCCGCGCCGGGGCTCTGGATCCTGCGCCTTGATCTGCTGATTGACGACTTCGAACGCACCCGCCTTGACGCCGCCATCAATCTCAAGCCCTGAAGGTTTGATGTTCACTTCGCGCAATTGAGCGCGACAGTCGACGCAAGCTTGCCCCCGAAGTCGATCGACAATTGATTGGTGCGCCGGGAATCATCGAGTCGCCGCGCCTCGTCTTCGCCAAGCGCGCCGGGTTTGATGATCGTGAACCGGCAATGGCCCGGGCCGATCAGCCGCACCGGTTCCTTCAGCGTGATGGCCACGACATATTGGGGATCGAAAACCCGAACATTCACCTCCTGCGGGTTCCCCTTGATCGCGCGCAGCCCCACGGAAAAGGACAGACGCAACCGCCCATCCTCCAGCGCCACCCGCGCATCCTCTGCGCCTATGGCCTGCAAATCCTGATCAGGCGCGCTGGCGGTGGTGAAATAGTCGACGGCGTCCAGCTTCTCCATCATCTCGTCGGCGAGCCTGGCGAGGGCCTCTCGCCCTGGCTTTCCGCGCGGCCCCGCAAGTCCCTGCACGGCGAAGGCGGAATACATGTCGTCGAAGGTCCATTCCTGACGCAGACGCCTGACCGCGCCATCCTCCGTCACTTCAATCGACAGATCCACATCGACGAACACATGGGGATGGGCGAGCGCAAGCGTTCCGCCGCCACAGGCCACAAGCACGATCATCGCTGCGCAAAGCGCCCTGCGTCGCATCCATCCTCCCACCATGCAGGCAGAATGGAGGCGCCGGTGGCGCCGCGCAAGCCTCTTTTGCGTGAAAGCCTCGCCATGCTTATGCAACAACGCGCCGCCCTCCTCTGATTGACCTTTGGCCTTGATTGGATAGATTGATGCGAACACATCAATCGTCCCGCATGGTCGCGCAAAGCGCCGTCAGGGGCCGCCTCCGGGGGGATGACATGCATCGACCCCAAAATTAAAGGCTCCCCACATGAGGCTTGTTCTCCTCCTCTGTCTCGCCGCACTCTCCTTTCCCGCCGCTGCGGCGGATTTGACGCGCGTGAAGATAGGCGTTGTCGGCGCATCTGCGGATGTTGTTTTCTGGGCGGCCTTCGAGCGGGGTTATTTCAAGGAGGAAGGGATTGATCTGGAGATCGTCAAATTCGATTCCGCCGCCCGCACCATAGCCCCCCTTGGCAGCGGCGATCTGCAGATTTCGGCTGGGGGAATCTCCGCCGGATTCTTCAACGCAGTCGCGCGGGGAATCGACATCAAGATCGTCGCCGATAAAACCCAGACCATCCCCGGCCTTGGCACACAGTCCCTGTTGGTGCGCAAAGACCATCTGGACTCCGGTCGCTTCAAGTCCATCGCAGATCTCAGGGGCATGAAGGTGGCGAGCCCCGCGCCGGGATCCGCATCAACGACCATTCTGACGAAGATGCTGGCTAAAGGCGGGCTGACGACGAAGGACATCGAGATGGTGTCCCTCGCGGTGCCGCAGATGACTACGGCCTTCGCCAACAAGGCGCTCGACGCGGCGGTTCCGCTCGAGCCCGGCGTGTCGCTGGCGACTCAGACGGGTTTCGCGCAACGCGTGATGGAAGATTACGACGTCTATCCCGAACACCAGATCGCCGTGCTCTTTTATTCCGGCAAATTCATTCGCGACAACCGCAAGGCGGGCGTAGGCTTCCTGCGAGCCTATTTGCGCAGCGTTCGCGAATTCAACGAGGCGCTGGAGAATGGCCGTTTCGCAGGCCCCAAGGCCGACGCCTTCATCGAGATCCTGACGCGGCGCGGGCCCTCGCAGGACCCCGCCTTCTACCGCTCTTTCACGCTGGGCTTTTCGCACCCCGACGGAAAACTCCATCTGCCCAGCCTGAGCGAAGACCTCGCCATCTTCCGCGACGAGGGCCTGATCGAGGGCGAGGTCACCGTGGGCAAATCCGTCGATACAACTCTGCTCGACGAAGCCCTGCAACAGGTCGGTCCCTATCGCCCCGCGAAATAAGCGCGCCTTATTTCGACACGATCAATCCATCGAGCGCCACGGCCCGATCCGGCAGAGCCAGCAGTGGATTGATTTCGAGCGAGGCGATCTCATGGGCGTGGCGGAAGGCCAGCACCGAGACCCGCGCAATCGCCTGCGCCAGCGCGGCAAGATCCGCTGGCTTTGAGCCGCGCGCGCCATTCAATAACGAGAAGCCGCGCAGTTCGTGCAGCATCTTCAGCGCAATGTCCTGCCCGAAGGGCGCGATGCGAATGGCGGTGTCACGCAGGGCCTCGACGAAGATCCCGCCAAAGCCAACCATCACCAATGGCCCGAACACCGCGTCGTTGACCACGCCAACGATCATCTCGACGCCGCCCTGCACCATCGGCGACACGAGCACGCCATCCATGCGCGCCTGTGGGGCGTTGCGCGCGATATTGGCGGTGATGGTTGCAAACCCCGCCTCAACCTCAGCCGCAGACGCGAGGTTCAGCAGGACGCCGCCAACCTCCGTCTTGTGTGGAATATCCTCGGAGGCCGCCTTCAACGCCACCGCGCAGCCAAGACGCCGCGCCGCCTCCACAGCCGCTTGCGCTGTCGTGACGAGAACCTCTTCGGCCACATCCAGACCCGCCGCGCGCAGCAGGCGGCGCGCCTTGATTTCATCATCCGGCCCGCGCAACAAAGCCGCGTCGATGGCGGGAATGTCGGGCGGAGCCTCGGCGCTGCGGTGAACAGCGGCGGCCTGCGCCTGCAACCGCGCGATGGTCCGCACCGCGCGCGTCGGCTCTTCGCAGGTGAAGACGCCAAGGCGCTGCAACTCGTCTTTCTCCTCGTAAGACAGGCTCGCGACCATGCCGATGAAATGATCGGGATGGGCCGCGCGATGGGCCGCCAGATGGGCGCGCAATTGCGTGGTCGGTTTTGCGATCAGACCGAAATGGCCGATGGCGAGCAGGGTCGCGCCAAAGCCTTCGGCAAGGAGCAGCCGCGCCGCATCGTCCATCTGGTCGAGATTGCCGATGTCAACGGGATTGAGCGCGGTGGTGAGATCGCGCCCCGCTTTCAGCGCCTTTTGCGACTCAGCCGACAGTTCCGGCAGGGTCCAGCCATTGCGCGCCGCCTCATCGGCGATGAGAATGCCAAGGCCGCCCGAAACCGTGCCGACGCCGAGCGTCTTGGCGCCGGGCCTGCGGCCTGTATCGAGCGCGGCGACCAGATCGACAAGCTCCTCGATGCTGGCGGCTGTATAGACCCCATGGTGACGGAAAATCGCCTCAAATGCGTCGTTGCCGCCCACGAGGGAGGCGGTGTGCGAGGCGACGGCCTTCTCGCCAGCGGCGGTGGTGCCCGCCTTCAACATGACCACGGGCTTGCCATGGGCGCGCGCAAGCTCCAGCGCATCGCGAAAGGCCTGCGCCCGCTCGACGCCTTCGAGGTAAACGGCGATCACGCGGGTCTGCTCATCCTGCGCCAGCCAGGCGATGCAATCGGAGAGATCCACATCCGCCTGGTTGCCGGTGGCGATCCAATGGGCGAGGCCGACGCCGCGATCCCGCAACAGCGCCATGAGATGCGAGCCCACAAAGCCGCTCTGGCTGGCGATGCTCACGCTGCCGAGTCTGGGCCATCCCCGCCCCTG
>CAMDOY010000009.1 GCA_945903655.1 Rhizobium sp. Q54
TGCAGACGACATATTTGCGGTCCGCCTGGGCGGCGGCCACCGTGCGCCATTTGATCCCCGTGGGAAAGCCCGCGCCGCCGCGCCCGCGTAGGCCGGAGGCGACGATCTCCTCGACCACATCGGGGGCCGTCATGGATAGCGCGCGTTGCAAACCAGCAAAGCCGCCGTGGGCGCGGTAATCGCTGAGCAACAGGGGATCGATGACGCCGCAGCGGGCGAAGGTCAGGCGCTGCTGGCGGCGCATCCAGTCGAGGTCTTCGACCTTGCCCACGCGCGCGGCATGCTCGCCCCCTTGCAGGAAGCCCGCCTCGAAAAGTCCCGCGACATCACGCGCGCCCACCCGGCCATAGCCGATGCGCCCCTGCGGCGTCTCCACCTCCACGAGGGGCTCCAGCCAGACCATGCCGCGCGAGCCGTTGCGGATGATGCGCACATCAAGGCCACGCGCATGGGCCTCTTTCACGATGGCCTGCGCCACGGCCTCGGCGCCCATGGCGAGGGCGGAGGAGTCGATGGGAACGAAGATGCGCGTGGTCATGCCCGCGCCCCCATTATGTCCAGCACCAGCGCGTCAATCCGCGCCTCATCGAGACGCCCGAGGGGCTCGCCATCGAGCAATGCTGCGGGGGAGAGGGCGCAATGGCCGAGGCAATAGACATTCTCGATGGTGAGCGCGCCATTGGCGCTGGTCTGGCCGGGCTCCAGCCGGTGCGCCATGCGCAGGCGCTGCACCAGAGCCTCGCAGCCCATGGCCTGACAGGATTCGGCGCGGCAGATCTGCAGCACATGGCGCCCGGCGGGGGCGTCGCGAAAGTCGTGGTAGAAAGTGATGACCCCGTGAACCTCGGCGCGCGACACGTTCAGCGCCTGCGCCACCATGGGAACTACGCGCTGGTCGAGATAGCCAAAGGCCTCCTGCAGGGCGTGCAGCATGGGCAGCATGGCGCCTTCCAGCTGCGCCAGTCCTGCGATGATCTCCTGCGCCCGCCCCTCATCGAAGGAGGCGGAGGCTCCCATTCCCTGACCCATAGACCCAACCCTGACCGGTTCCTCGACCATTCACATGGACTAGTCCAGATCATAGCCTTGATCGCGCCGTCACGAAACTCACATCCGCCGCCAAAAGGCGATGAGCCATCCGCTCTCGCGCCGGGCGTTGACGCCTGCGAAGGTTCGGAAGGCCCCCGCTTGCACGGACCATGGCCTGCCAGGGTTGAAGAGAAGGCTCAACTGGGCCTTGTGGGACTGGCTTGCGGGGGCCAGCGCCGTTCGCGGTGTGAAGACGTGAAAGCCCTGCGCAATGGCTTGCAGCAGATCGAAAATGAAGAGGCCTGCCGCAAGTTCCAGCCGCCTTTCGTCCGGCTCCAGGCCGCCCCGCTGGCGCAGACCCGCCTCCACCGACCAGAAGCCCGGTCGATCCCACACATCAAAGGAAAGGCCTGCCATCAGGCGGAAATCCGTCTCCAAAGCCGTCATGCCCGCCGCCGCCGGATTGCCCTGCCGCGCCATGGGCAAGCGCAGCAGGGACTGGGCGGAGAAAACGAGATCCTGATCCTTCGACCGCCAGAGCTGCAGGCGGGCGCCCATTTCCGACATGCCGAGCCCCCGGTGGTAGGCGGCAGGGGGCCCCTGAGTGACGACGCTCACGCTTTCCAGACGGCCAAGCAGGGTCAGCCATTCCAACGCGCCATATTCGAATGAGGTCTGGAGGGTGAACTTGCGGTAGGCGGGCACGGGGATCACCCGCCCATGGGCGTCGAAGGCCTGCAGGGATCCGGAGAAGTTGAGTTCCTGAATGGCGAGCACCATGCCCGGTCTTTGCAAAAAGGCGCCGCCCAGAGCCGGTTGCGCGGCCAGGCCGAGAACAATCAGGATGAACAGACGGCGCAACATGCAACTCACGCAACCTGACGCAGGGGAATTCAACCCATAGTGGGCCCATTTTTTGGGGACATCAACTGCCAAGATCATGTGCGAAATTTGCAAATCAGGACGATTTGCGCCAAGGTCCCAGCGCAGGAGCGGCCCCGCCCCCGGGTCCAAAAACGCACGACAGGCTCATGACCTACCTCGATTTCGACGCGCTTGAGGCCAAGCCCCTCGCGCGCGACCCATATGATCATCTGGTGATCGAGAATTTCATTCTGCCGGATGCCTTCAAGAAGGTGTCGGCGGATTTTCCGACCGTGCCCGGCCCTGGCTCCCACCCGCCCTCAGAGCTCGAAATCCAGGGGGATTTCAGTGGCTTGATGGATGAGCTGAACGGCGAGCGCTTCCGTAGGGCCATGGAGGCGAAATTCGCAGTCGATCTCGCGGGGCGCCCCACCATGTATACGGTGCGCGGCTTCGTGCGGGAGAAGGATGGCGAAATCCACACGGATTCAAAGACCAAGATCCTGACGGTCCTGCTTTACATGAACGAGGGCTGGGAATCGGACGGCGGGCGCCTGCGCATCCTGCGCTCTGGGACCGATCTGGAACAATTCTCCTCGGAGGTCCCGCCCTATGGGGGCACCCTGCTGGTGTTCCGCCGCTCGGAGACCTCCTGGCACGGCCACAAGCCCCATTCCGGCCCACGCCGCGCCATCCAGCTGAACTGGGTCACCACCCAGGACGTGGTGGACCGGGAGCAGCAGCGCCATCGCTTCTCGACCCGGGTGAAGAAACTCACCAGCGCGCTTTTCGGCTGAGGTCAGCGCGCCTCGGCCCGCAGGCCCCGACTGGTGAGGGCGAAGACCAGCGCCGCCACGCAGAGCAGCGCAATGTTCAGCGCCACCCCCGCCCCATGGGCGCCACCGGTGAAGTCGCTCAGCGCCCCCACCAGGACCGGCCCGAAGACGAAGCCCACATCGCCAAAGCTGCGCTGCATGCCCATGCCCGGCCCATAACGCTCGCGCGGCAGGGCGGAGATGGTGAAGGTGCTGATGGCCGGGTAATTGACGCCCGTAGCGGCGCCCAGCATCAGAACCGCGAGCCAGAAGCCGATCAGCGAGGTCGAGAGATAGAAGGTCGCGAGCGCCGCCCCCGTGCCCAGGGTCGACCAGATCACATTGAGGCGCGGTCCGAATTTCTCGATCAGGGGCGTGGTGATCGGCAACATCGCGAAATTCATGAAAGCGCAGAGGGTCAGCGCCAGCCCGATGGTGCCGAGATCCAGCCCGAAATTCTCGGCGCCCAGGAAGGGGATCAGCTGGAAGAGCGTCGCGGTGCGCGTGAAGAAAACGATGCAAGAGAGGATGCAAACCCCCGTGAAGGGCGCCGTCATCATGCCGCGCCTGCTGACGGCGGAGGGCAAGGGCTTGCGCGCCTCCGCCTTGTCCAGCGTGTCCTCGAAGGCGTAGATCGCCGCCACTGAAGCGAGCAGGGCCACGCCCGCATAGATCCAGAAAACCGAGGCGAAGCCGAAGTAATGGGCCGCAAAGCCGCCGACCGCTGGCCCAAAGCTCGCGCCCATCTGCAGCGAGGATTGGTAGAGCGCCATGTTCGCGGCCCGCCGGTTGGGCGGGCTGATGTCGGCCATGGCCGCCAGGGACGCCGTGAGATAGACGCCCGAGCCCACACCTTGCAAAAAACGCCAGACGAGCAGCGCGGTGAAATCCCCCGCGAGCGCCGCACCGATGGAGGAGGCCGCCACGATCAAGGGCCCGCCGATCAGCAGGGGGCGTCGCCCATAGCGTTGGGACAGATAGCCCGAAGGGAGATTGGCGAGCAGGCGGCCAATCCCGAACATGGTGACGAGCGTGCCGACCAGCGTGCCCGCAACGCCGAAGGTCTGGGCGTAGATCGACAGGATGGGCGCCACCAGGCCGCTGCCCATCATGATGCAGGCGATCATGACCAGAAGCGGCGGCAACCGCTTTTCCTGCCGGAGGGGTTCTAGGAAACGCATGATGCCCATGGGCTGCCGTTGTGCCGCCAATCCGCCCGGGCCGCAAGTCAGGCTCGCTCTGGACAAAATCGGGCCTTGAGGCGATTGTCGCCGCCCAACTGGCGAATTCGCCTTGCCCACACGTCCGGGAGATCCCCCCTTGAACGAAGCCCAACACAGCTCACTCGATGCGGAACATTTGCTGCGCATGAAGGTCGCCGCCTGCACCCTGATGCTGGTGCATGAGAAATGCATGAACTATTCCGGCCATGTGAGCGCCCGTCTGCCCGATGGCGTCACCTTCCTCATCCAGCCCATCGACGTGCCCCGCTCGGGCCTGCGGCCGGACGATCTGCTGGTCTGCGATCTCGATGGACAGGTGCTGCGCGGCACGCCCGGCTCCAAGGCCCCGGCGGAAATCTCACTCCATGCGGAAATCCTGCGCGCCCGCGCAGATGTGAACAGCGTGGCCCATTTCCACCACGACCTCACCAATTCCTTCACCCTGGTCGAGGACATGCCCCTGCGCATCGTCAAGAACCACGCCATCCGCTGGCGCAGCGGCATGCCCGTACATGCCGATCCCGCCCATGTGGCGACCCCGGAACTCGGCCGCGCCGTGGCCAATACCCTGGGCGCCCACCATGCCCTGCAGATCCGCGCCCACGGCCAGGTCATCACCGCCGAATCGGTGGAGGCGGCGCTGACCGATTCCATCCATTTCGTGGAAAACGCCCAGGCCATGCATAACGCCTGCGTGATCGGCCGCCTCGCCCCCTTGAGCGAGGAGGACATGGAATCCTTCGCCAAATACTTCAAGCGCGGACGCCATGTGGACAAGCTCTGGCGCTATTACATCGAAAGCGGCCAGGCCGCAGGGGTGATCCCCGCCGACTGGCAGATCTGAGCGAAAACCCGGGGCGCCCGCCTGAAAACGCGGTCGCCCCCGGTGGACAAGCGGAACGTCGCCCGCTAGAACTTAGAGAGCTAATGGAATTGCGGGGGCAGGAGCGCCCACCGACGAAAGACCGGTACGGAACGAACGTGAGTCGTTTGCGACCAAGGGCTGAGGGGACACCGGGCGGATGCACGACATCGATTTCGAACATGAGCACGCCCAGCTGACCGAGGCCGACAAGGCCGAGATGGCGAAGTTCATCTGGAGCCAGGAAAGCGTCGAGCTCAACACGGTGGGCATCGACATCGGCAGCTCCACCTCGCACCTGCTCTTCGCCAAGGTCACCCTCCAGCGCCAGTCCCAGGGGCTTTCCAGCCGCTTCGTGGTGACCAACCGCGAGGTGATCTGGCGCTCGCCGATCATGCTGACGCCCTTCGTCACCGACGGCTCCATTGACGCCCATGCGCTCGATCACTTCATCCACGACGCCTACAAGCAGGCGGGCGTGCGGCGCGGCGATATCGACAGCGGCGCGGTGATCCTCACCGGCGAGGCGATCAAGCGCAAGAACGCCCGCGCCATCGACGAACTCTTCGCCGAAGAGGCCGGCAAATTCGTCTGCGCCACCGCAGGCCATAAGCTCGAATGCACCCTCGCCGCCCATGGCTCCGGCGCCGTCGCCCTCTCGCGCGAGCGCCAGTGCACGGTGCTGCATGTGGACATCGGCGGGGGCACGACCAAGCTCGCCCAGATCGAAAAGGGCGTCATCAAGAGCGTCGCGGCCTTCGCCGTGGGCGGGCGCCTGCTCGCCGCCGACGCCCATGGCGACTGGACCCGCGTCGATCAATCCGCCTGGCTCGTGGCGCGCGACCTTGGCATTGGCACGGACGCCAAGACCCTTGGCGACCCCGCCAACCGCCAGCGCATCGCCACAAGGCTGGCGGAACTCGCCGTCGATCAGATCACCGGCGCGCAGCTTGATGCGCTGGGCCAGGAGCTGCAACTGACGGAGCCGCTGATGCGGCGCCTGCCGCCCGACGCCATCACCTTCTCGGGCGGCGTCTCTGAATATATCTTCGAGACCGAGACCCGCGACTTCGGCGACATCGCCAAGTCCCTCGCCATGGAGACGCGCCGCCTGCTCAGCGCGCGCAGCAAGGTCGCCGTGGTGGACCCGGGCAACCGCATCCGCGCCACGGTCATCGGCGCCTCGCAATTCACCGTGCAGGTCAGCGGCAAGACGATCTTTCTGTCGAAGCCCGAAGCCCTGCCCGTCCATAACGTACCCGTCGCGCCCATCGGCCTCGATCTCTCGGGAGAGATCGATTCCGCCGCCATCGCGCAGGCGATCCGCGACAAGGCCGAGCAGCTCGACATTCCCCCGGGCGGGCGCATGGCGGTCTCCTTCACCTTCGCCGGAGACCCCGAATACAAGCGCCTCTTCGCGCTGGCCAAGGGCATCATGGATGGCGCCGCGCCCGGCGGCAAACGCCACGACCTGCTGCTGCTGATGATCGACGGCGATGTCGGCAAGAGCATGGGCAACCTGCTCGTCAAGGAACTCGATTTTCCCGGGGACCTCGTCTCCATCGATGGCGTTCAGCTTCAGGAACTCGACTATGTCGATGTTGGCGAGCTGATCACGCCGCCGGGCGTCGTGCCCGTCGTCATCAAGTCACTGCTGTTTTCATAAAAGCGAGGAAACAACCATGAGCGAAGCCGCCCCCGCCCGCTACGGCGTAGACCCCTATCTCGACTGGGTCGCCGAGGAAGGCATACCGGTCACCGAGGACTATGGCATCGACCTCTTCACGGTCGAGACGAAGATGTGGCCGCGCTTTGGCGTCAAGGGCGCCGCCGTGCATCTGAAGGGTCGCGGCGACTTCTGCAACATGTTCCTGCTGGACCTCCCGCCGGGCGGCTCCACCACGCCCCAGCGCCATCTCTATGAGGACGTCTATTACGTGCTGGAGGGCTCCGGCTCCACCCAGATCGAAATGGCTGACGGCACGAAGCGCAGCTTCGAATGGGGCCCCAAGAGCCTTTTCGCCATTCCGCTGAACGCCAAGCATCGCCATTTCAACTCCAGCGGCCGCGAGCGCGCCCTGCTCGTCACCACCACCGACCTGCCGCTGGTGATGAACACCTTCCACAACGAGAAATTCATCTTCGAAACGCCCTTCGACTTCACGGAGCGCGCGGGCAAGAGCGGCTATTACAGCGGCGAAGGCGACCTCATCACGGTGCGTCCGGGCAACCACATGTGGGAGACGAATTTCGTTCCCGATCTGGCGGCCATCGAGCTGAAGACCTGGGGCGACCGGGGCGCGGGCGGCACCAACATCATGTTCGTGCTGGCCGATGGCACCATGCACGCCCATATTTCGGAAATGCCGGTCGGCACCTACAAGAAGGGCCATCGCCATGGTCCGGGCTTCCACGTGATGTGCGTGACCGGCCATGGTTATTCGCTTCTGTGGTTCGACAAGGATCAGGACTATCTGCGCATCGACTGGAAGCACGGCGTCGTGTTCCCGCCCGCCGATCAGCAGTTCCACCAGCATTTCAACACCAGCCCCCAGCCCGCCCGCTATCTGGCGACGGGCGTGGGCGGCCTGCGCTATCCGCTGACGGTGCAGCAGCGCCGCTCCCTGCTGGGCCTGAAGCCCGGCGAAAAGGGCGCGGTCTCCACCAGCATCAAGGAAGGCGGCGACCAGTACGAATATGAGGATCAGGATCCCCGCATCCAGAAGATCTGGGTCGAGGAGACCAAAAAATTCGGCGTCGAGCAGAAGATGGACAAATTCTTCGCCAAGTAAGCCGCCGACCTCCGCAAAATAGGCTCCCCTCGCAAAAGGGGAGCCTTCTTGTTTCAAGAAACAGGTTGAACCGCTTGTTCCAGCCTGTATCTAGGCGCTGACGCCTGCTTCAAGGGGACACCATGCCGAATATCCAGCTGACGCTCGCCTGCGGCGATTACGAAATCATCCGCGCCATCAAGGAGGGCGCCGTGAAGGTGGATGGCGTCGACCTGACCGTTCTCACCGACATCGATTCCAGCACGCGCCATTGGCGTTTCCTGCGCAACCGCGAGTTCGATGTGGCTGAGGTCTCCGCCTCCTCCTATCTGCTGGCGCGCGACGCGGGCATGGACATCGAGGGCATCCCGGTCTTTTTGCATCGGCGCTTCCGCCACGAATTCGTCTTCGTGAACACGAAGAAGGGCATCAAGAGCCCCAAGGATCTCATCGGCAAGAAGGTGGGCGTGAAGTCCTTCCAGGTGAGCGCCATCCTGTGGATGCGCGGCATTCTGGAACATGAATATGGCGTGCCCCACAAGTCGATCCACTGGCATTCCGAGATTGACGAGGACATCGAGTTCACCCCCGCGCCAGACCTGCAATGGACGCGCCTCGCCGATGACCAGACGCTCGAAGCCATGCTTGTGTCGGGCGAACTCGACGCCGTCATCCACTCCGACATCATCGAGCCCTATGAGAAGGGCGACCCGAATGTCGCGCGCCTCTTCGATGACTACAAGGGCGAGGAAGAGCGCTATTTCCAGAAGACCGGCATCTTCCCGATCATGCATGTGATGGGGATCAAGCGCGACATCGTCGAGCGTCATCCCTGGATTCCGGTCAATCTCTACAAGGCCTTCGAGAAGGCCAAGACCATCGGCATGAAGCGCATGTTCAACCCGCGCATCGCGCCGCTCGCCTGGTATCGCCATGCGCTGGAAGAGCAGCGCAAGTTGCTCGGCGAAGACCCCTGGGAATATGGGCTCTCCGACGCCAACCGGCACAACCTCGACACGCTGGTGGGCTATTCCCACGAGCAGGGCATGCTGAAGCGCCGCTGGCCGCTGGACGAGCTTTTCCTGAGCGTGTCCCAGGGCCGCAAGCGCGGCGGCTTCCGCGTCTGATCTGATCCTCGCCCGGAGAACCCCTCATGGCCATGTCCTTCTTCAATCCGATCTATCTCGAAAACGCCGTGCGCGCCGCCCTTGACGAAGACCTCGGCCGCGCGGGCGACATCACGACGCTCGCAACGATCCCTGCGGGCACGCAGGCCACCGCCGTCTTCGCCGTGCGCAAGCCGGGTGTGGTCTGCGGCCTGCCCATCGCGGAGGCCTCCTTCAGGCTGATAGACCCCAGCATTCGCTTTGAAACGCTTGTGGAGGATGGCGCGAGCGTGCCGGGCAACCGCACCCCGGTGGCGCGCGTGTCGGGCGACGCCCGCGCGATCCTCACCGCCGAGCGCACAGCGCTGAATTACATGTCGCGCATGTCGGGAATCTCGACCCTGACAGCGAAATATGTGGCGCTGGTGGCCCACACCAACGCCAATATCTGCTGCACGCGCAAGACGACGCCCGGCCTGCGCGCTTTTGAGAAATACGCGGTGCGCTGCGGCGGCGCCATGAACCACCGCTTCGGCCTCGATGACGCCGTGCTCATCAAGGACAACCACATCGCGGTCTGCGGCGGCATCCGCGAGGCCCTGCGCGCCGCCAAGGCCTTCGTCGGCCATCTGGTGAAGGTGGAGATCGAAGTCGATACGCTGGAGCAGTTGCAGGAGGTGCTCGACGAGGGCGCGGACTTCTGCCTGCTCGACAACATGAGCACGGACATGATGCGCGAGGCGGTTAAAATGTCCGCTGGCCGCGTGAAGCTGGAAGCCTCCGGCGGCATCAATATCGAGACGGTGAAGGCCATTGCGGAGACGGGCGTGGACCTCATCTCCTCGGGCGCGCTGACCCATTCGGCGCCGATCCTCGATCTGGGGCTTGATATCGAGATCGGTTAAAGCGCTCATCCGCACAAGCAGAAGCCCCGGCCTTGCGGTCGGGGCTTTTGCGTTTTCAGGTAGTCTAATTATTCCGCCGCGCTCGCCCTGCCCTGCTGCGCCTCGTTCCACGCAAGCTCCTCGTCAGAGCAACCCAGCGTGCGCCAATCATAGCCCTTCTGCACCACGCCCTCGAAGGAGTGCAGCTTGCCATGGGGCACGCGGTTCTCGTGGGCGCCGATGGCCTTGCCGGTCTTGGCGAAGCTCTGCGCCGCCTCGACCATCTGACGGCGGAATTCGACGATGGCCAGATCGCTGGCGCCCAGTATCTCGTCGCTGCGATCAGCGATGGCGCCGATAGTCTCCCACATCACGATGTCCTGATTGGGAATGCCGGGCACGCCGGTGAAATTGCCAAGCCGCATCGCCTGCCGGTCCTGCAGATAATTGTTGGCGAGCGTACGCACCTTGCGGAAGCTCTTGTCCACATCAATGCCCACCTGCCCATGCAGGAACTTGCGCCAGCTTTCGGTGCTGGGCGTATCCACCCCGCCCCAGGCGATGAAGTGGAAGGCGGTATGCGTATCATCCATCGGCACATGCATGATCGCGATATTGTACATGTTGTTGGACGGGATCTGCACCGTATAGGGCGCAATGAACAGGGTCGTTCGCACATAGTCATGGGTGGCGGCGTTGTTGATGGGCCGACGGATCGCCGAATAGCGGAAGCCGAAGGCGGTGCGGTCCACGAAGAGGCGCGGCGCCTTGTCGGTGGAGGGGCGCAGCCAGTTGTTGTCATTGGCCTTGGCGCCATCCACGCGGGCGGGCAGCATGTCGGAGGAATGCAGCGTGGAGGAATGGGCGGAGTCGATGGCGCCTTCCAGAATCTGCGCCCAGTTGCAATCCACGATCACCTTGGAGATGGAGATGCGGGTGTCCGGCGTCGGCTGGAACACCGGGGGATCGAAGGCCGGCATCTCGTTTGCGGGGCCCATGTAGACCCAGATGAAGCCTGCGGCCTCATGGGTGGGAAAGGCCTTCTGCTTCACCTTTTCCTTGAGGGTGCTCTCGCCGGGCTCGGAGGACATGTCGACCGTATTGCCGTCCACATCGAACTTCCAGCCGTGATAGAGGCAGCGCAGCCCGCATTCCTCGTTGCGGCCAAAGGCCAGGGAGGCCTTGCGGTGGGGGCAGAATTCATCGAGCACGCCCACGCGCCCATCGGAGTCGCGGAAGGCCACGAGATCCTCGCCCAGCAGCCTGATCTTGACGGGATCGCAATCGGGCTCGGCGACCTCCTCGGAGAGGCAGGCCGGGAGCCAGTGCCGACGCATGATCCCCCCCATCGGGGCGTCGCCGGTGACGCGGGTCAGGATGGCGTTTTCCTCTTTGGTCAGCATGGGCTCCTCCTGCGGGTTCGCGCCGCGACATCTTAGGGCTCTAAGACCATCTACCATGCGCCCGGAGCCCTGTCGATATGGGCGGACCCAGATTTCGGCCTCCGCCCCCTTGAACCCCGCGAATTAGACTTCTAAGTTCCGCCACCGGACTCCGGCCCCAAGGCCGGTTCCCCCTCTGGAGCCCCAGATGTCGAGCCCAGCTTTCGAGACCGCCACACAACCCCTGCGCATCGCCGCAAAAGACGAGATCGCGCGCGATATTTTCCGTTTCGAGCTGGTCCGCGCCGATGGCGGCGATCTGCCGGAGTTCACGGCGGGCGCCCATGTGAGCCTGCGCACGCCCAATGGGCTGATCCGCAAATATTCCCTCTGCAACGACCCACAGGAGCGGGACCGCTACGCCATCGCAGTGAAGCGCGAAGACCCAGGCACGGGCGGCTCCCTGTCCTTCACCCGAGACGCCAAGGTGGGCGACGCGGTGGAGGTGGGCGAACCGCGCAATGATTTCCAGCTGGCGAACAACATTCCCAACCACCTCTTCATCGCAGGCGGCATCGGCATCACGCCCATCTATTCGATGATGCAGCATCTCAAGAGCACGGGCGCCGGGCGCTTCAAGCTCTATTACCTCTCGCGCTCGCCTGAACTGACGGCCTTCCGCGAGGAGTTGAAGGCCTCCGCCTATGCGGGCCAGGTGGTGATCCATCACGACCACGGCGACCCCGAGAAGTCGCTGGATCTCTGGCCCATTCTGGAAAAGCCCCAGGGACGCCACCTCTACTGCTGCGGCCCGCGCCCCCTCATGGAGGCGGTGCGCGACATGAGCGGCCATTGGTCGAGCGCCGCCGTGCATTTCGAGGATTTCGGCGCCTCCAAGCCCGCCCACAAGGCCGATGACAAGCCCTTCACCATGCGCCTCGCCAAATCCGGGCGCAGCGTGGAAATCCCTGCGGACGTGTCGATCCTCGACGCCCTGCGCGCTGAGGGGATCGCCGTTTCCAGCTCCTGCGAAAGCGGCACCTGCGGCTCCTGCCGCACGAAATTGCTGGAGGGCGAGGCCGAGCATCGCGACCTCGTGCTGACCGAGCGCGAACAGGCCAGCAATATCATGATCTGCGTCTCCCGCGCCAAATCCGACGAACTGGTGCTCGACCTGTGAGCGCGGCGCAGCCCATGGAACAGAAGCGGCTTCGTCTGGGCATCGCAGGCCTTGGCCGCGCCTTCAGCCTCATGCTGCCGACGCTGGCGGGGGATGCGCGCATCCAGATGGTGGCGGGCGCCGATCCGCGCGCCGAAGCGCGGGCGCAGTTCGAGCGGGATTTTTCCGGGCGCAGCTTCTCCAGCGTGGAAGCCATGTGCGAGAGCGCCGACATCGACGCGATCTATATCTCCACGCCCCACCAGTTCCACCGGGCCAACGTGGAGGCGGCGGCGCGCAACGGCAAACATGTGCTGGTGGAAAAGCCCATGTCCCTCTCCATCGCCGATTGCGCAGCCATGATCGAGGCCGCCCAGCGCGGCGGCGTGCATATGGTCGTGGGCCACAGCCACAGTTTCGACCGGCCCATCGCGCGGGCGCGGGAGATCGTGGCCTCTGGCGAAATCGGTCGGTTGCGCATGATCAACGCCATGCAATTCACGGATTTCCTCTATCGCCCCAGGCGCCCCGAGGAGTTGCAGACGGACCAGGGCGGCGGCGTGATCTTCAACCAGGCGCCCCATCAGGTGGACAATGTGCGGCTCATCGCGGGAGGCCGCACAAAGAGCGTGCGCGCTTCGGCGGGCATGTCGGACCCGGCGCGGCCCACGGAGGGCGCCTATCAGGCATTTCTCACCTTCGAGAACGACGTCACCGCCGCGATCTCCTACAGCGGCTATGGCCATTTCGACACGGACGAATTCTGCGACTGGATCGCCGAAAGCGGCCAGCGCAAGGACCCGGACCGGTACGGGACCGCCCGCGCCGCGCTGAATGGCGTCGATCCCCAGGCCGAACTCGCCCTCAAGCAGCAACTCAATTACGGCGGCGAAAAATATACGCCGCCCCACGGGGTGAACCCGGCGACACGCTGGCACCAGCACTTCGGCCTTCTGGTCGCCTCCTGCGAGCGCGGCGATTTGCGTCCCCAGCCCCATGGCGTCATGATCTATGGCGATTCCGCGCGCCGTTTCGAGGCGCTGGAGCCGCCGCCCGTGCCGCGCAGCGAGGTCATGGACGAACTTTGCGCCGCCGTCTTCGAGGGCAAGGCGCCGCTGCATGGGGGCGAATGGGCCATGGCGACCATGGAGGTCTGCTTCGCCATTCTGGAGTCTGCGCGGTCGGGAAGCGAAGTCAGGCTGTCCCACCAATGTGGGCTGGAAGTCGGCGCATGAGGACCGCAAAGGAGTTGGCGGCGTGAGCGAAGCGAAGAAAAAGGTCAAGGAGGCGGAAGTCATTCTGCGCCACTGGCGCGAGGCTGTGCCCGACGACCGCTTCGCCCATCTGGTCAAGGACGCTGGACGCGGCCTCACCCGCGCCTTGCAGATGCGCCTGACGGAACATTCGGTGTCCTTCGGCCACTGGACCTTTCTGCGGATATTGTGGGTGGAGGATGGCCTCACCCAGCGCGAACTCAGCGAGCGCGCCGGGCTCATGGAGCCCACTACTTTCTCCGCGCTGAAAGCAATGGAGCAACTGGGCTATGTGGTGCGCCGACAGCAGCCCGACAGCCGCAAGAAGGTCTATGTGTTCCTCACCGACACCGGCCGCGCGCTGCGGGACAAGCTCGTGCCGCTGGCTGAGGACGTGAACCAGATCGCGCTGGATGGCATCGACCCCGCCACCATCGCCGCCGCACGCGACATGCTGCTCACGATGATTCACAACCTTGCGGCCGATGAACAGAAGCAATCGCTGGAGGAGCGGCGCATGCCCTCCACGCGGCAGATCTCCAGCCTGCTGGACCGCGCGCGCAAAGACAACTGAGATACGCAAACACAGAGACGGCGCCCATCGCGGCGCAGGGATTCAAGGGGAAACAGATGGTGATGCGGCGAAGCTACGATTACGTCATTGTGGGCGCGGGTTCGGCGGGCTGCGTGCTCGCCAATCGGCTGACCGAGGACGAAGGCGCCACGGTCCTGCTGATCGAGGCGGGCGGGCGCGATCTCAATCCGCTCATCCACATTCCGCTCGGCATGGGCAAGATGCATGAATATGGCATGCACGACTGGGGCTATCACACCGAGCCCGAGCCCAATCTGAACAACCGCACCATCGAAGCCGCGCGCGGCAAGGTGCTCGGCGGCTCCTCCTCCATCAATGTGATGGCCTATACGCGTGGCCATCGCGGCGACTATGACCGCTGGGCGCAGAAGGGCTGCAAGGGCTGGTCCTACGCCGACATTCTCCCCTATTTCAAACGCGGCGAGAGCTTCGCCGATGGCGGCGACACCTGGCGCGGCGGCGATGGCCCCCTGCAGGTGCAATTCGCCTCGACCCGCGACCCGCTCTTCGACGCCTGGATCGAGGCCGCGCGAGCCACGGGCCTGCCCGTGACCGACGACTACAACGGCCAGCAGAACGAGGGCTTTGGCCGCAGCCAATACACCATCGGCAATGGCAAGCGCTCCTCCTCCGCCGTCGCCTATCTGCATCCCGTCCGCAAGCGCCCCAACCTGACCGTCGATGTCCGGGCGCAGGTGACGCGGGTGATCATGAGCGGCACCCATGCGACGGGCGTGGAATATGTGAAGGACAGCCTCGTCATTCACGCCGAAGCGCGCAAGGAGGTCATCCTCGCCAGCGGAACCTTCAACACGCCGCAATTGCTGATGCTCTCGGGCATCGGCCCGGCGGCGCATTTGCGGGAAATGGGCGTCGATCCCGTGGTCGATCTGCCCGTGGGCGAGAATCTGCAGGACCATCTGGCGGTGCTGATCACCTTCACGCGCCCGCAAAACCAGAGCACCTTCCGCGACAACATGCGCTTCGACCGCATGGCCTTCAACATGCTGCGCGCCCACTTCACCGGCAAGGGCCCGGGAACGGTGGTGCCCGGCGGATTGCACGCCTTCATCAAGACGAACCCGGAACTGGCGGTTCCCGACATCGAGTTCATGTTCCGCGGGCTGCCCACCAACGCCCATCTGTGGTTCCCGGGTGTGCGCCCGGCCTATGAGGACGGCTACGGCATCCGCCCCGCCCTGCTGCATCCCGACAGCCGGGGCAAGGTGCTGCTGCGCTCCTCCGATCCGCTGGACACGCCACGCATCATGTACAATTTCTTCTCCGCGCCCACCGATCTGCCCAAGCTGCGCGAGGGCTTCAAGATCGCCCGCGAAGTGGCCTATAGCAAGCCGATGGACCCCTATCGCGGCGTCGAGAAAGCGCCGGGCGAGAAGGTGACGAGCGACGCAGAGATCGACGCCTGGATCCGCAAGACCGTGATCACGGCCCACCATCCCGCCGGCACCTGCGCCATGGGCATCGGTCCCAATGCGGTGGTGGATCCCACACTGCGGGTGCGGGGCGTGGAGGGCCTGCGCGTGGTCGACGCCTCGGCCATGCCCGACATGGTGGGCGCCCACATCAACGCCTGCGTCTTGATGATGGCGGAAAAGGCGGCGGACATGATCCGTGGGCGCGCGCCCCTGCCCGCGCTGGAAGACGCCTGAGGCGTTTTACCCCAGGCCCGGGGCGCTGGACATGAGCGCCCCGATGGCATTTTATGGCGCAAACAAGCGGTGAAAGATCGGGAGACGCCCATGTTGAACATCGCCGATGTCCTCCACTTCACCATTCCCGTGAAGGACCTTGATCGTTCCGAGCAGTTCTATGTGGGTCTGCTGGGCCTGCAGAGGGTGCGGCGCACCGGCCATATGCTATTCATGCGCAGCGGGTCTGCGAATTTCGTCCTGACCCTCTCGGAAAATCCCATCGACCCCAACAAGGGCGACCGGCACGAAATCCACACGGCCTTTCTCCTCACAGCCGAAAACTACGACCTCGCCAAGCAGACGCTGGCCGCGCACAATGTCCGGATTTTCAAGGAGGAGGACCGCCGCTCCGGCACCTTCCATGGCCGCAGCGCCTATTTCCATGATCCCGACCGCAATGTGATCGAGATCATCGATCTCGTGAAGGGCCCCGTCTTCGAAGGGCAGGGCGCCTGAACACGACGCCGCGCTGAGGGCTTGCGGGAAAGGTCCCGAAGCCCTATCGACGGGCGACCATTGAACACTTCAACTGCTGCATCCCGGAGGAACCATGAGCGAGGACATTCTTGTCGCCTATGCTGGCGACGTGCTGGAGATCACCCTGAACCGTCCCGAACGCGGCAACGGCATGTCCGACGACATGATCCGCCATCTGGCCGATGTGGTGGAGGCCGAGCACGAGAAGGCGCGGCTCATCGTGCTGCGCGCCAATGGGGATGATTTCTGCATTGGCCGCGCCAACATGGGCGCCGCCCGCCCCGGCGCGCCCGAGGCGCTCGACGTGCGCGAAATGAGCGATCATGTGTTTCGCTGCTATGGCCTGCTGCGCAGCTCCAAGGCGCCGATCCTGGCGCAGGTGCAGGGGCGCGCGCTGGGCTTCGGCTTCGCGCTGGCCGCCGCCGCCGACATGACGATCTGCGCCGACACCGCGCAATTCCAGATTCCCGAATTCAACCACAACATCATGCCGACCATGGTCATGTCCTCCATGATCGACCGCGTCCCCATGAAGGCGCTCATGTACAATGTCTGGACCAGCCAGACGATCAGCCCCGAACGGGCCCTCGCCATCGGCGCCATCAGCGACATCGTGCCTGCGGCGGAACTCGCCGACAAGGTGGCCGCCCTCGTGAAGCGCCTCGCCGACTCGCCCAAGCCCGCCGTGCTCGCGGTGAAGGAATATGGCGTCACCGCGCAGCCCATCGACATGCCGAAGGCCGTTAACTTCGCCCGCAGCCTGCATGCGCTTGTGAACTCCTCAAGCCAGCTCAAGCGCAAATAAGACGCATCTTCGTCGACTCTTTACTTTGGTGAACCCTCATGAAGTTCAATTTCTTCCATCTGATGCCCTGGCCCTATTGCGAGGAGCCGCCCACCAGCTGGCCCGTGTCCAACGCAACCTTTGACGCGACAAAGGCCAAGGCGCTCTACGAGACCTATATCGACGCCATGGCCTATGCGGAGGAATGCGGCTTTGATTGGGTTGGCTGCAACGAGCATCATTTCAGCCCCTATGGCCTGATGTCGAACTGCAACCTGATCGGCGCGGCGCTGGTCGCCCGCACGAAAAACATCAAGCTGGGCATGCTCGGCAATCTCGTGCCCCTGCTGAACCCGGTGCGCGTGGCCGAAGAATACGCCATGATCGACGTGATGAGCGGCGGACGCCTGATCGCAGGCATGATGCGCGGCATTCCGCATGAGTATTTTTCCTACAACATCAATCCCGATGAATCCCTCGGGCGCCTTGATGAAGCCGTGCGCCTCATCATGAAATGCTGGACCTCGACGGAGCCCTTCCGTTGGGAAGGGACCTATTACAACTATCCCTCCGTTTCGATCTGGCCGCGCCCGATGCAGAGCCCGCCGCCGATCCTCATGTCGGCTTCAAATCCCGAAGCGGCTGAGTTTGCGGCGCGCCACAAGGCCATCATGGGCATGACGCTCATCGCCGACCTCGATGTGGCCCGCAAGAACATGGACCACTATGTGGATTCGGCCCGCAGTCATGGCTGGGAGCCCACCCGTGAGCATATGCTCAGCGGCCATCAGACCGTGATCGCGGAAACCGACGAGGAAGCGCGCGAAATCATGAGCGGCGGCCTCAAGTATTTCCATCAGGTGCTGATGCGCCCGCAGCGCGAGGCTCAGACCAAGGTGCTGACGCAATCGAACTATTATGCGAACGCCGAGGCCAAGCAATATTTCGACAAGCGCCTTGCGACCCTGCGCGAGCGCACCCTGGAAGAGCAGATCGAGGCTGGCACCGTGCTTTGCGGCAGCCCTGAAAGCGTCGTGAAGCAGATGAAGAACATCCACAAGGCGCTGGGCCATGGGGTCATCAACATGACCATGAAGATCGGCGACATGCCGGATTCAGCGGTCAAGCGCGGCATGGAACTGTTCCGTGATCGCGTCGCGCCCCATGTGCGCGATTTGTAGAAAGCGGGGCGTTGTGAACGAATCACCAGGCCTCACAATGTGATGACCCCACGCCAAAAGGCCCTGAAAATGGGCCTTTTGTGCGCTAACGCCTTGGCGCTGCGTCAAAATAAACCCCAAAATGCTGGAGAATGGAGCTTTTGGAGCTGCAAAAGGCCCAATTATCCGGTTTTTTGGGGTCGCAGGGCTTAAATTGAGGATTGCGTCGTTGTATGGTCCGCCAAGGTTAATTGATTCTCTGGAGGAGAAACACAATGGCTAAAGCAGCTGCTAAAACCGCCGCAAAACCTGCCGCAAAACCCGCCGTAAAGGCAAAAGCCGAAACCGCAAAACCGAAGGCTGAAGCAGCAAAGCCGAAGGCTGAAGCCGCGAAGGTGAAGGTCGAGACCGTCACCCTCAAGCACCTTGCGACGGCGCTTGCCGAGACCCACGAGCTTTCGAAGAAGGCGGCCAACGCCATCCTCGACGACCTCGTCGTGACCGTGACCAAGCACCTCAAGAAGGGCGCCCGCGTCCGCCTCGGCGGCCTCGGCATCCTGCAGGTGCGCAAGCGCGCCGCCCGCATGGGCCGCAACCCCGCCACCGGCGAGGCGATCAAGATCAAGGCGAGCAAGAAGGTGGCGTTCCGCCCCGCCAAGGAGCTCAAGGAAGCCGTCTGAGCCATAGGCTCGCAGGCTTTGGGGCGCATCATCGGATGCGCCCTTTTTTTTGTTTTGCGCTCAAGTTGATGAAAAACGGGGTGAGGCAACCCGATCCAAGTGGCTTCGTTGTACTGGGGCGCCCCCTGAGGGCGAACAGCATACGGAGGCCAGCATGCCAATGACCCGCTTCACCCTCGCCCTGGCGAGCATCGCCCTGGGCTGCCTTCCCGCCCTGGCTCAAGCCCCCTCAGGCGCGGCCAATGCGCCCCTGACAGGCTCCACCGCCGCATCAAAGCCATTCATAACAGAATTGAGGGCCGGGCTGTGGCGCGCCTCAAAGCTCGATGGCGTCAATGTCTACAACAACGCCAATGAGAAGATCGGCGACATCAGCGATGTGCTGTTCGACCAGTCAGGACGGGTCGAGGCCATCGTCATCGGGGTCGGTGGTTTCCTGGGGCTTGGCGAGCGCAACGTGGCCGTCCCCTATGATCAGATCAAATGGAGCAACGAACCCATCCGCAGCGTCAGCGCCACGCCTGCGCCCTCCGGCGGGGGGACTGGCGCGCGCCTGGACACGCCTGATCGCTCGGACGTGACGGGCTCCACGCGGTCGACGGCGGCAAACGCCGCGATGCGCGGCCATCCCGATCACGCGGTGGTCGATATGACCCGGGAGCAAGTTCGGGCGGCGCCTCAGTTCAAATACTGAACCGGGTCCGTCCTGCTGAAAAGCCGCCCGGGTGCGCCGCCAATCGCGCATCCGGGTCCCACCGCCAAAAAGGCGGTTCCAGATTTTTGTTACAAAACTGATTCAAATACAGTTAATCGCCCCGCGCCAGTCTGGACGGCGCCTCAGCTCGCCACAAAGCGGGTCCATTGACCCGATCCATGCTCCAGAACGGCTTCGGAGAGGTGGAATCTCGGCGGTCGAAGGGCTCTTGCCCCTCTTCTGCGTGAGATTTTTGCTTTGCCATTGCTTTACCAAGAGGTAGCCTCAATCCTGGTTCGATGTTATTTCCTCCTGACCAGGGGTGGCCGGAGGGTTTGCCTCCGAAGTGGAGTATCTCCTATGAATCCAACAGTTATTTTGGTGGGCGCCGACAAGGGCGGCGTGGGGAAAACCACGGTTTCTCGTGTTCTTCTGGACCATTTGGGGTCCCTCAAGATCGGCGCGCGCGCCTTCGACACCGAGCATCCCCGCGGAACGCTCAAGAGATTTCATCCAAAAGTCACGCAGATCGTCGATGTCCGGAGCTCGTCGGACCAGATGAAGATCCTCGACACCCTGTCGAACGCGGGCCCTTCGGTCTCCATCATCGACGCGCGGGCGGGCCAGCTCAGCCTGACGCTCGCCATGCTGGAAGAAGTGGGCTTTCTGGAAGCGGTCGCGGCGGGCGAATTCAATTTCCTCTTGTTCCACGTCATCGGGCCCTCCATCGCATCCCTCGATGAAATCGCGGAGATTGCGCCCTACGCCTCCGAGGCGAACTACTTCCTGGTGAAGAACTTCATCAATGACACCACCTTCTTCGAATGGGACCCCCAGACCTCGGCGGCCTATTTCAAGAAGATCAAGCGCGTGGGCGACATCACGATCCCCAAGCTGAACGAGCTGGCCTATGAGCAGGTGGAGCTGGCGGGCGTGCCCTTCGCCTCCTTCGTCAACAACAAGAACGCAGCTGGCGGCAGCGCCAATTACTCTTTTGTTCTTCGCGGTTATGTGCGCACGTGGTTGCGGAACATTTCGGCGGAGTTTGATCGGGTTGGTTTGATCCCGGCCATGGGGTTGGCTCCTGCCAAGCGCACGCGATAATCCTCTGACGCCGTGAGGATCAAAACAGGGAATATGGCGCCCCGTGACCGCCAGCGCCATGTTCCCCGTTTTACACGTTCCTCCTTCAGGAGCAGTCCATTGAGGATGGTCGCCTCAGGAGCCTTGTCTTGAGACCGAGAAGTTTTGTGTTCGTTGTCTGCTCACCACACCCGCGTGCGGGCGTGACGACGACCGCTACTCTTTTGTCTGAATATTTCACATGGCGCGGCCTCTCCGTTGAGGGCTTCGATACCGATCCCTATGAAAGCGCCTTCGCCAATCGCTTTCCAGATCGTGTGGAGGTCACGGACATCTCCACCATCCAGGGACAGATCTCGCTCTTCGACAAACTGCTCATTTTCGATGACAAGCCCAGGATCGTGGACGTCTGGAACCGTTCCTTCCAGAAGTTCTTCACCATTCTGCAGGAGACGGGCTTCGCCGAGGAGGCCAAACGGCTTTCCATCGAGATCGTGCTCATCTATTGCGCCGACGAATTGCCCGCCAGCCTCGTGACAGCGAAACAAATCTCGCTGCTTTGGCCCGACATGCCCATGATCGTCGTCGCCAATGAAGGCGCGGCCGAATTCCAGGCCAACATCAATCACTTTCTCGCCAGTTTCCCCACGCGCCTCAGCCTGCATATTCGCGAACTCGACCCGCAGGTTTCACGCTCCATCAACAAAGACTCCTTTTCCTATGCCGAATTCCTGAAAAATCCGCCCTTCGATATGTCGATCATTGTGCGATCAGCCCTGCGCAAATGGCTCGTCCATGTGTTCACCCAGTTCCAGCGGCTGGAACAGCAGCAGGTCCTGAACTCGACCGAATATCTTTAACGCCGCAGGGGCCTGGCCCGCTCCGCCCTTCCATCTGCGCGCGCCTAGACCATTTTCCTGCGGTTGCGCAGGGGGCAGGGCTCAATTAACGTCCCGGCCGATTGCTCCCTATTCTCAGGCTGAACCGCAGGTGACGATATGATGAGGAAACTGACTGTTTCATTGCTGGCGCTCGCCGCCTGCGTGATGGCCGCGCCCACCTACGCGCAAGAGAAACTGAAACTGGCCGTGGGACAACGCGGCAACTGGGACACGGCCATTCCAGAGCTGGGCATGCAGAAGGGCATTTTCCAGAAACACGGCCTTGACCTTGAAGTGCTCTACACCCAGGGCAGCGGCGAGACGATCCAGGCCGTCATCTCGGGCTCGGTGGACCTTGGCCTTGCGGCGGGCCTCACCGGCGTCATGGGCGCCTTCGAGAAAGGCGCGCCCGTGCGCCCCGTCAGCAACTCCATGACGGGCGCCGATGATCTCTACTGGTATGTGCCTGCGGACTCGCCCATCAAGTCCATCAAGGAGGCCGCCGGCAAGACCATCTCCTATTCCACGCGCGGCTCCTCCACCCATGTGGCGGTGCTCGGCTTCATCAACTATTTCAAAGTGGACATGAAGCCGACCCCGGTGGGCGGCCCCTCCGCCTCCTTCGCCCAGACCATGTCGAAACAGGTGGACATCGGCTGGTCCTCAGCGCCCTTGCATCTGAAGGATCTGAAGGATGGGCGCATCCGCATGCTCGTGCGCGAGAGCGAGGTGCCGAAGTTCCAGAACATGACGGTGCGCGTGAACATCTCGAACCTCGACACCATCGCCAAACGCAAGGGCGCCCTCGACAAGTTCATGACCGCCTATGGCGAGACCGTGGACTGGATGTATACGGATCCCGACGCCATCAAGCGCTGGGCGGATTGGACGCAGACGCCGCTTGATGTGGCGCAGGACATGCGCGACGAATATTTCCCGAAGAAGAACTTGTTGCTGGAGCGCATCTCGGGCGTCGATGACACAATCACCGACGCGGTGGAAATGAAGATGATGAACAAGACGCTGTCAAAAGAGCAGCTCGATGACTTCTTCAAGCACTATTACAAGAAGCCGTAATTGGGGCCTCGCATCATGCGCGACGGGGGCTGCGGCCCCCGTTTTGTTGCGCCGCCGAAGTGACGAGCGCAGCAACGGGCGGAACCAAAGGAAACATGGCGACCATGACACCCTCCATCCTGATTTTGCTTCCCTGGGATCCCGCCATTCGCCTCGTTTATGAAAATCTCATCCGCGCCCGTTTTCCGGACCTGTCCATCAAGACCGTCGGCTCTGTTGGCGAGGCGGAAACCGCCATTGGGGACGCGGACATCTTCATGGCCTTCGGCGTCGCCGTCACGAAAGACATCTTCTGGAAGGCGACCCGTCTGAAATGGGTCCACGCCTTTGGCACGGGCGTTGATGGAATCACAGATCAGGCCGGATTGAAGAAAGACGTGATCGTGACCTCCACGCGCGGCATTCACGGCGCGCCGCTGTCGGAAATCGCCATTCTGCACATGCTGTCCATGGCCCGGAACTTTCCGCGCTCCGTGCGCTCCCATGACCGCCAGCACTGGGATCGCTTCCGGTCGAAGACGCTGCAAGGCAGGCGCGTGGGCATCCTGGGCGTCGGCCTGATCGCGGAGGCGCTGGCGCCGCGCGTGAAAGCGCTGGGCATGACCGTGGTGGGCATTTCGCGCACCGCCCGTCCCCTGCCCGGCTTTGATGAATGGCGCTCGCGCGATGATCTGGCCAAGGCGGTCGCCGACCTTGATTTTCTGGTCTTGCTGATCCCCCTCGACGACAGCACGCGGCATATCATCGACGCGCGCATCCTCGGCGCCATGAAAAAGGGCGCCTTCATCGTCAACATTGCGCGCGGCGGGGTGATCGACGAGGTCGCCCTGGCAGAGGCTCTGACCAGCGGCCACCTCGGCGGCGCGGCCCTCGATACGGTTCACCAGGAGCCGCTCCCGGCGCAAGATCCGCTCTGGGCAGCCCCCAATTTGATCATCACGCCCCACCTCGGGGGCTTTTATGACACCTATCCCGAAGACAGCATGGAGCAGATCTCCTTCAATATCCGGGCGTTTCTGGAGGGCCGTTTTGCGGACATGATCCATCAGGAGCCCCGATAAGTCGCGGCGGGCCGGAGGAAGGACGGCGGGGCGCATCAAAAGACCCTTTGAAAACATGCTCTTGCCTCAAGGCGAAACTCCATGCGACAAGATTGGCTAAGCTGACCGCTGCAAGAGAGACACCCTATGGCCAACCCAAAGATCTCCTTCACCTGCACGCTTTATGACCGCTTGATGCCGCTCTATCTCGGCGAAGCCCAGGTCGAAGGGTTCGATATCGATTTCGAGGGATCCTATGGATGGCAGTCCGTGCGGTCGATTTTCGACCGGGTCGGCGCGGGCAAAGGCGCAGACATCTCGGAAATGTCGAGCTCGGAATATATTTCCTCCACCGCAGCGGGCACCTGTCAGCACATCGCGCTCCCGGTCTTTCCCTCCCGCGCCTTTCGCTCCGGCTATACCTTCGTCAACGCCGACAAAATCAAGCACCCCAAGGATCTTGAGGGCAAGCGCATTGGCGTGCCGCTCTTCACCATGTCGGCGGCCATCATGGCGCGCGGCCATCTCAGCGATGAATATGGCGTGGACTTCAGCAACGTCGAGTGGGTGCAAGGCGCCATGAACGAGACGGGCAGCCATGGCAAGCCAGCCGCGGCGCCGCTGATCAAGCCCGCCAAGATCACCAACAATGACTCAGGCCGCTCGCTCAGCGACCTTCTCGTGGCGGGCGAAATCGACGCGGTGCTCGGCGCCATCACCCCTGACGCCTTCGGCAAGGATCACAAGATCCAGCGGCTCTTTCCCGATTATCATGACGTAGAACTGCAATATTATCGGCGCACGCGGGTCTTCCCGATCATGCACACCATCGTCATCAAGCGCTCCGTGCATCAGGAGCATCCGGGGCTCGGGCAAGCGCTCTACAAGGCCCTGACCAAATCAAAGCGCATTGCGCTTGAGCGCTTCACCGATGTCGCCAGCCTCCAATATATGCTGCCATGGCTGATGCGCGACGTGGAGGAGATCCAGTCGGAGTTCGGCGGCGATCCCTGGCCCTATGGTCTGGAGCCGAACCGGCCCACGCTGGAGGCCCTGACCCGCTACCTGCATGAGCAGGGCTTGACGGCGAAGAAAATGGAGATCGATAATCTCTTCATCCCGGTCACGGATTAAAAAAGGGGGCGAACAAGCCCCCATCAAGACAGCAGGGGGGACTTGCGATGCCGATGGTGGCGCTGCCGACGGGCGCGGATCTCTACTATGAGACCTCTGGAGAGGGGGAGGCGCTGGTCCTCATTCCCTCCACCGGCTTTTCCTGCGAGGTCTGGAAGCCCTCCCAGACGCCCCTGCAGGCATCCACCCGGCTTGTGATCCATGATCCCCGGGGCTGCGGGCGCACCGTGGCCAGCCAGTCCGTCTATACGATCAACCAGATGTCGAATGATGTGGTGGCCCTGCTGGACCATCTGCGCATTCGCAGCGCCCATCTCTTCGGCCATTCCATGGGCGGGCGCATCGCGCTGGAGACGGCGCTGAATTTCCCCGGGCGCGTCAAGAGCCTCATCATGGCCGCCAGCGGCTCGGGACAGGCGCCCCGGCCAGGCGCCGATTGCGTGCCGGGCCTGCCGCACTGGCTGCTGACCAGGCTCGTGGGCAATGGCTTCGAGCAAAGTCTGCGCGAGGAATATACGGACACCAGCTCCTTCTTCACCGACGATTACCGCAAGGCCCATCCGGAGAAGATGGAAGAGTTC
>CAMDOY010000010.1 GCA_945903655.1 Rhizobium sp. Q54
AGAGATCGCGACGGCTCTCAGCGCCCCCTCGTTTCGCCTGTATCATTCAAGCGATGTGATCGGGGCCGAGATCGGCGGCGCGGCCAAGAATGTGCTGGCCATCGCCTGCGGCATTGCGGCGGGACGCGGCCTTGGCGCCAGCGCCGGGGCTGCGCTGGTGGCGCGGGGCTTTGCGGAACTCAGCCGTTTTGGCCGCAGCTATGGGGCGCGGCCAGAGACCTTGATGGGTCTTTCAGGGCTGGGCGATCTCGTGCTGACCTGCAGCTCCACCCAATCGCGCAATTTTTCCTTCGGCCACGCCATCGGGCGGGGCGAGGTCCCCGGGCAGGCCCTGCAGGGCAAGCTGGCGGAAGGCGCCTTCACGGCGGGGGTGCTGGCGAAGCTGGCGGCGGGCAGGGGGGTCGATATGCCCATCGCCCAGAGCGTGGCGGCCATCGTGGCGGGCGACATTGGGGTCGATGCGGCGGTGGAGGCCCTGCTAGCGCGACCCTCGAAGGCGGAAGCCTGACCCTGCGCGTCCCGGAAGGGCGCGGCTCAGGCCACCTTGATCTTGGGGAATTGATCGCGGTCCGTCTGCAGCAGGCAGACCCGCTGGATCTCATAGCTATGGCTCTGCTCGCGCAGATCCGAGCGGTTCCAGGTCTCGTTCAGCTCCGCCATTTCCGCCTCGAGATCCGCAGGCGAATCGCTGATGGCCAGAACCAGAGCCTGGGGAGAGGTCTGCACGAGGGCGTAAAAGGGCCGCGACGTCGGCTTGGGGCCGGGGGCGGGCCCGGGCGCGGAGGTCTTTCTGGATGTCTTCGGGATCAAGGACGACATCAGCCCCACACCCAGGAGAAAGGCTCCAAAACGCTTGAGCATGAAGTCTCCTTGCAAAGGATTACGCCAGACGATGCAACTGTTTCGCTTCGGCTGAACCCGACCATAGCGAAGCGGAAGCGATCTGGAAAATGATTTTGACGACATCGGGAACCTATTTTTTACCATGGCGTTCCAGCGCCACGCCCGAGCATGGCGGGGATTGGTGCGCGCCACCCCGTCATCTTGCAGCTTGGCAGGGTTGCGCCGCTAATAGCCATGTGTTAGGTCACCCCCGCATTCGGGGCGAATGTGCGCTTGCGTCTGTTCGGTCCCGTTCCCACAGCATGTTATGAGGTTGCGGCTCGCGCCGCGGCGGTAAACCGCTCTCAAAAGGGGTGGCTGACTTCCGAAACCTTGTGGCGCGCCTGCCGAAGTTAGCCAATTCCAGGGGCCAATCGTGGCGAATCATGATTCGATTGTAACCGGCATGGCGGGGCGTTACGCCCAGGCCCTGTATCAGCTCGCGCTCGAACAGGGCTCGACCGATCAGGTCGCCGCCGATTTGAAGAGCTTCGCCGCCATGATCGCGGAGAGCGCCGATCTGGCGCGTCTGGTCCGCAGCCCCGTGTTCTCCTCGCAGGAGCAGGTGAAGGCGCTCGACGCCATCTTCACCCGCGCCGGCATCACTGGCGTCGCCGCCAATTTCATCAAGCTCGTCGCCACCAAGCGCCGCCTCTTCGCCATCGGCGACATGACGGCCAATTACGCCAGGCTGCACGACGCCGCCCGCGGCGTGACCCGCGCTGATGTGACCGTCGCCGAGCCCCTCGCCGCCGCCCATCTGGAGGCGCTGAAGAGCGCGCTCCTGCAGGTTTCCGGCGGTAAATCCGTTGACGTCTCCGTCAAGGTGGACCCCGAAATCGTTGGCGGCATCGTCGTCAAGCTGGGGTCGCGCATGATTGACGACTCGCTCAAGACCAAACTCAATTCGATCCGCACACGCATGAAAGAGGTCGGCTGATGGATATCCGCGCCGCAGAGATTTCTGCGATCCTCAAGACTGAGATCGCGAACTTCGGTAATGAAGCCCAGGTCACGGAAGTGGGCCAGGTTCTTTCCGTGGGCGACGGCATCGCCCGCGTCTATGGTCTCGACAACGTCCAGGCGGGCGAAATGGTCGAGTTCGAGAATGGCACGCGCGGCATGGCGCTCAATCTCGAGAGCGACAATGTCGGCGTCGTGATTTTCGGATCCGACCGCGACATCAAGGAAGGCCAGACGGTCAAGCGCACCGGCGCCATTGTGGACGTGCCCGTCGGGCGCGGTCTGCTGGGCCGCGTGGTTGACGCCCTCGGCAATCCCATCGACGGCAAGGGCCCGATCGTCGCTGAAAAGCGCGCTCGCGTAGATGTGAAGGCTCCGGGCATCATTCCCCGCAAGTCCGTGCATGAGCCCATGGCCACCGGCCTCAAGTCGGTCGATGCGCTGATCCCGATCGGCCGCGGCCAGCGCGAGCTGATCATCGGCGACCGCCAGACCGGCAAGACCGCCATCGCGCTCGACACGATCCTGAACCAGAAGGCCATCAACGAGGGTACGGACGAGAGCCAGAAGCTCTACTGCGTCTACGTCGCCATCGGCCAGAAGCGCTCCACCGTCGCCCAGTTCGTGAAGGTGCTCGAAGAGCGCGGCGCGCTCGAATATTCGATCATCGTGGCAGCCACCGCCTCCGATCCCGCCCCCATGCAGTTCCTGGCGCCCTTCTCCGGCTGCGCCATGGGCGAGTATTTCCGCGACAACGGCATGCACGCCGTGATCGTCTATGACGATCTGTCCAAGCAGGCCGTCGCCTATCGCCAGATGTCCCTGCTGCTGCGTCGCCCGCCCGGCCGCGAAGCCTATCCCGGCGACGTCTTCTATTTGCACTCCCGCCTGCTGGAGCGCTCCGCCAAGCTCAACGACGAGAATGGCAATGGATCGCTCACCGCGCTTCCGGTCATCGAGACCCAGGCCAACGACGTGTCGGCCTATATCCCGACCAACGTGATCTCGATCACTGACGGCCAGATCTTCCTCGAGACGGATCTCTTCTACCAGGGCATCCGTCCCGCCGTGAACGTCGGTCTCTCCGTGTCGCGCGTGGGCTCCTCCGCCCAGACCAAGGCCACCAAGAAGGTCGCCGGCAAGATCAAGGGCGAGCTCGCCCAGTATCGTGAAATGGCCGCCTTCGCCCAGTTCGGCTCAGATCTCGACGCAGTGACCCAGCGTCTGCTGAATCGCGGCGCGCGCCTCACCGAACTTCTGAAGCAGCCGCAGTTCGCGCCGCTGAAAATGGAAGAGCAGTGCTGCGTGATCTATGCAGGCGTCAACGGCTATCTCGACGCGTTCCCGGTCAACCGGGTGCGCGCCTTCGAGGACGGCCTGCTGACGCTGCTGCGCACCAGCCACGCCGATCTTCTCACCTCCATCCGCACATCCAAGGATCTTTCGGATGCGGACGGCGCCAAGCTGAAAAGCCTCGTGGAGACCTACGCGAAGTCCTTCGCGTAATCAGCTCACCTGACCAGAGCGGAAGCCCATGCCCTCGCTTAAGGATCTGCGAAACCGGATCTCCTCCGTCAAATCGACGCAGAAGATCACCAAGGCCATGCAAATGGTGGCCGCGGCGAAGCTGCGCCGCGCCCAAACCGCGGCCGAGGCGGCGCGTCCCTATGCCAAGCGCATGGAGACCGTGGTCGCCCATCTGGCGTCCAACTTTGACGCGGGCTCACAAGCCCCCGCCCTGCTCGCGGGCTCCGGCAAGGACGACGTGCATCTGCTGCTCGTCTGCACCGCCGAACGCGGCCTTTGCGGCGCTTTCAACTCGTCGATCGTGCGCCTGGCGCGCGATCACGCCCTCAGCCTGATGGCGCGGGGCAAGACGGTGAAGATCATCTGCGTGGGCAAGAAGGGCTACGATCAGCTCCGCCGCCAGTTCGAAAAGCAGATCATCGAGCTGATCGAGCTGCGTTCGATCCGCAATCTCGCCTTCACCAACGCCGACCCCATCGGCAAGAAGGTGATCGGACTGTTCGAGGCCGGCGAATTCGACGTTTGCACGCTGTTCTTCTCGCGCTTCCGCTCGGTGATCGCCCAGATCCCGACGGCGACGCAGCTGATCCCGGCCTCGGCCTCGGCCCAGGCCTCTTCGACCGGCGCGCACGCCTCCTATGACTATGAGCCTGACGAGGGCGAAATCCTGGCGACGCTCCTGCCCCACCACATATCGGTGCAGGTGTTCGGCGCGCTGCTCGAGAACGCTGCCTCCGAACAGGGCGCGCGCATGAGCGCCATGGACAACGCCACCCGCAACGCCGGTGAAATGATTCGCAAGCAGACGCAGATCTACAACCGGTCGCGTCAGGCGATGATCACCAAAGAACTTATCGAAATCATCTCGGGCGCTGAAGCGCTCTGACCGAAGTCAAGAGGATGAACGAAATGGCCACCGCCAACACAGCCACCGGCAGAATCACCCAGGTCATCGGCGCCGTCGTCGACGTGAAGTTCGACGGGCATCTGCCCGAGATCTTCAACGCGCTGGAGACCACCAACCAGGGCGCGCGCCTCGTGCTCGAAGTGGCGCAGCATCTGGGTGAAAGCTCCGTGCGCTGCATCGCCATGGACACCTCCGAAGGTCTCGTGCGCGGCCAGCCCGTGACCGACACCGGCGCCCCCATCATGGTGCCCGTCGGCGACGGCACCCTGGGCCGCATCATCAACGTCATCGGCGAGCCCGTGGACGAGGCTGGCCCGGTTGACGCGGAAACGACCCGCGCCATCCATCAGCCCGCGCCCAGCTACGCCGAGCAGTCCACCGAGGCGCAGATCCTCGAGACGGGCATCAAGGTCGTGGACCTGCTCGCTCCCTACGCCAAGGGCGGCAAGATCGGCCTGTTCGGCGGCGCGGGCGTCGGCAAGACCGTGCTGATCATGGAGCTCATCAACAACGTCGCGAAGGCCCACGGTGGTTACTCCGTGTTCGCAGGCGTCGGCGAGCGCACCCGTGAAGGCAACGATCTCTATCACGAGATGATCGAAGGCGGCGTGAACCAGAAGGGCGGCGGCGCTGGCTCCAAGTGCGCGCTGGTCTATGGCCAGATGAACGAGCCTCCGGGCGCCCGTTCGCGCGTGGCCCTCACCGGCCTGACCGTCGCCGAACATTTCCGCGACAAGGGCCAGGACGTGCTGTTCTTCGTGGACAACATCTTCCGCTTCACCCAGGCGGGCTCGGAAGTGTCCGCTCTGCTCGGCCGCATTCCTTCGGCGGTGGGCTATCAGCCCACGCTGGCCACCGACATGGGCATGCTGCAGGAACGCATCACCACCACCACCAAGGGTTCGATCACCTCGGTGCAGGCCATTTACGTCCCCGCCGACGACTTGACCGACCCGGCGCCCGCCACCTCCTTCGCCCATCTGGACGCGACCACGGTGTTGTCGCGCTCGATCGCGGAAAAGGGCATTTATCCGGCGGTGGATCCGCTCGACTCCACCTCGCGCATGCTCTCCCCCATGATCGTGGGTGAGGAGCATTACGCCATCGCCCGTCAGGTGCAGCAGATGCTGCAGCGCTACAAGGCCCTGCAGGACATCATCGCCATTCTGGGCATGGACGAGCTGTCGGAAGACGACAAGATCGCCGTCGCCCGCGCCCGCAAGATCGAGCGCTTCCTGTCCCAGCCCTTCCATGTGGCGGAAGTCTTCACCGGTTCGCCCGGCAAGCTCGTGTCGCTGGCCGACACCATCAAGGGCTTCAAGGGCCTGGTGGAAGGCAAGTACGATCACCTCCCCGAGGCCGCCTTCTACATGGTCGGCACCATCGAGGAAGCCGTCGAGAAGGCCCAGCGTCTCGCCGCTGAAGCCGCCTGAGCCAATCGCATCGCCTCCGGAGATTGAGCAATGGCCGCTTTCCACTTCGAACTCGTCTCGCCGGAGCGTCAGCTCTTCTCCGGCAGCGTCGAGGCTGTCGTCGTGCCGGGCGCCGAAGGCGCATTCACGGTGCTTAAGGACCACGCCCCGATCATGGCCGTGCTGAAAGCGGGGCTGATCGAGGTCGATGAGACCCCGAGCAAGAAGCAGCGCCTCTTCGTGCGCGGCGGCTTCGCCGATGTCTCGGACACCGGCCTCACCATTCTGGCCGCGCAGGCGATCCCGGTGGAGGAGCTCGACGCCGCCAAGCTCGACGCCCAGATCCAGGACGCCGAGGAAGACCTGAAGGATGCTGGCACTGATGAGGGCAAGCGTGTGGCCGCCGAGAAGCTTGCGCAGTTGCGCGAGGTTCGCGCGGTCCTGAACCTCTGAGGCGCGGGAACATTGCGCATCGCAAGAAGCCGGGTTCGTCCCGGCTTTTTTATTGACTGAACGAGAACGCCGCCGTGCTGCCTGACATCAGCGATTATCCGCAGCTCGCCGCCAGCTTCCAATGGCGCATTCCCGCGCGCTTCAACATGGGGGTGGCGGTGTCCGACGTCTGGGCCGCGACCGATCCGGATCGACCTGCGATCCTTGATGTGCGCGGCGACGCGCTGGAAACCCTGACCTTCGGCGCCCTCGCCGAGCGCTCCAACCGGCTGGCCCATGCGCTGGCTTCGGCGGGGGTGGTGCGGGGCGACCGGGTGGCGATCCTGCTGCCACAGATGGCCGAAGTCGTCGTCGCCCATGTGGCGATCTACAAGCTGGGCGCGGTGGCCCTGCCGCTGGCCTCCCTTTTTGGAGTCGACGCCCTCGAATATCGCCTTGCGGATGCGGGCGTGCGGGCGCTGATCACCGACGCGCAGGGCCTCGCCAAGGTCGCGGCCATCCGGGCTAATCTGCCGCAACTCGATCTGCTGGTCTCCACCGATGGACCCGATGGGACCGCGCTCGGCTTCGCGCAGATGGAGGAGCGCGGCTCCCCCGCTTATCTCGCCGCCGATACCGGGCCAGATGATCCCGCCATGATGATCTATACGTCCGGCACCACTGGCCCGCCCAAGGGCGCGCTGCACGCCCATCGGGTGCTGCTGGGCCATCTGCCGGGCGTTCAATTCCCCCATGAGAGATTTCCCAAACCCGGCGACCGTTTCTGGACCCCCGCCGATTGGGCCTGGGCGGGCGGCCTGCTCAATGTGCTGCTGCCCAGCCTCTATTTCGGCGTCAGCGTGGTGGCGCGGCGGTTCGACCGCTTCGATCCCGAGGCGGCGCTGCATCTCATGTCCCGCCTGCAGGTGCGCAACGCCTTCATTCCCCCCACGGCGCTGCGCATGTTGCGCGCCATTCACGCGCCGGGGCGGCGCTACAATGTGGACCTGCGCACGCTGGCGTCGGGGGGCGAATCCCTGGGGGCCGAGACCTACGCCTGGGGCCGCGAGGCCTTCGGGCTCACCATCAATGAATTCTACGGCCAGACCGAATGCAATCTGGTGCTGGCCTCCAACAACGCCATCAGCGTATCGCGGGCGGGCGCCATCGGCAAATCCGTGCCCGGCCATATCTGCGACGTGATCCGCCCCGATGGTTCGCGCTGCGAGGCCGACGAGCCCGGCCAGATCGCCGTGCTGCGGCCTGATCCCGTCATGTTCCTGGGCTACTGGAACAACGAAAAGGCCACCGAGGCAAAATTCATCGGCGACTGGATGACGACCGGCGATCAGGGGCGGCGCGACGGGGATGGCTATGTCTTCTTCTTCGGCCGCGACGATGATGTGATCACGTCCTCGGGCTATCGCATCGGGCCGGGCGAGATCGAGGATTGCCTGCTGCGCCATCCCGCCGTCGAAATCGCGGCGGCCGTGGGCAAGCCGGACGCCATTCGCGGCGAGATCGTCAAGGCCTTCATCGTGCCCAAGCCGGGCTTCCAGCCCTCAGCGGATCTGGCGGCGGACATCCAGAGCTTCGTGCGCACGCGCCTCTCGGCCCATGAATATCCGCGCGAAGTCGCCTTTATCGACCGCTTGCCGCTGACGACCTCCGGCAAGGTGATCCGCCGGGAGCTGCGCGACCGCGGCTGATCAGCCGAGCAAGCCGCCCGCGCCCGGTTTCAGCGGATTGTCCACCAAGGCCGCGCGATCAGGCTGGTCGGGGCGCACCTCGCCAGTGAAGGCGCGCCAGAGGCCTTCGACGAAGCGCGGCTCCATGTCTTTCAAGATGAACACGATCCGCGTGCGCCGCTCGCCCCTCGGCCAGGCGTCGAGGCTGACGGGGGGATGGAAGACATGCTGCACCCCATGGATCACCACGGGACGGTCGGGCTCGTCGTCCAGCCCCACGATGCCCTTCACCCGCAGCAGATGCGGTCCATGGGCCTGACGCAGGAGATCGAGAAAGAGGTCAAAGCCGCTCTTGGGCATGAGCGTGTCGCTCTCAAGGCAGAAGGCCCTGATGCGCGCATCGTGACGGTTGACGTCATGGGGATCCTGACCGCCATGGGCGTGACCGTGGTGGTGGTGATCATGGCCGTGATCATGGCCATGATGATGGTGATCGTGATGATCCCCAAAGGCCTCCGCATTCAGCCAGCGCTTCACATCAGGAATCTTGGTCTCGGGATCGAAGAGGCCAAGATCCAGCAGAGCCTTCGCCCCCGCCTCACCCTTCGCCGCATCCAGAATCGTGGCGGCGGGGTTGAGTGCGTGGAGGCGCCGACGCAGGGCGGCGATGGCCGCCTCACCCGCCTCGCCTTCCAGCAGATCGGTCTTGGTGAGCACGATCCGGTCGGCGACAGCCGCCTGTTTCACCGCCTCCTCATGGGCGTCGAGGGTCGCGGCGCCATTCACCCCATCGACCAGGGTCACGACCCCATCGAGGCGGAAGCGCATGAGCAGATAGGGGTGATACATGATGGTGTGCAGCACGGGCGCCGGGTCCGCCAGCCCCGTGGTCTCGATGACCACGCGCTTGAAGGCGGGCATGCGGTCATTGTCGCGGCGGCGCAGCAGGTCTTCCAGAGTGGTGATGAGATCGCCGCGAATGGTGCAGCACAGGCAGCCCGAGGACAGCAGCAGCATGTCCCCGTCGGCGGCCTCCACCAGCAGATGATCGAGGCCCACTTCGCCGAATTCGTTGATGATGACGACGGTGTCCGCCAGCGCCGGGTCTTTCAGCAGGCGGTTCAGGAGCGTGCTCTTGCCGGCGCCCAGAAAACCCGTGAGCACTGTGACGGGGATCGGCGGCGGGGGGCGGCGCGCCTGCGAATTCTCGGTCAAGCCTCAGCTCCTGATCAATGTTGGGCGGTCTTCGGCCGGGCGGGTGGACTGGGTTTGGCTTCAACCTTGGCCTTTGCCGCCGGTTTCTTCTTCGCCGCCTTCTTGCCCTTGGCGAGATGTTTGCCTTTGGCCTTGGCGACGGTGGCCTTGGCCCCGGGTTGCGCGGCGGCGCTCGCGTCGGGCCTGGGCCCATCGCCGCGCGCCGCCAGAACCGGCCCCGTCCAGCCGGGCGCCCGGCCCACATAGACATCGACAGGTTCGAAGCTCGGCCTCGTATGCAGCTGCTCCTGCGTGGCGGCCAGGCCATTGACGGGAGCGCCAGCGCCCGTGGCGCCGAAGAAAATGCTGTTATGGTCGCTCTCGCCTGGCCGCTGGGCGACCGGAACGACGGCGAAATCATCCTCCGCCACCTGCGCGCGATGGGCGCCGCAGATGCGCGGGCGCATATTGGGCGCAGGCCCGGGCGCGGCGGCCAGGGTCGCGATGGGGGTCGAGCCCGAACCCGAGGCGAAGCCCGCGTCCAGCAGGCTCGCGGTCTTGAGGGTGCGCGCCTTGGCGCTGGGATAGCCCAGCACCACCACGATGAGCCGACGCCCGCCGCGCGAGGCGGAGGCCACCACATTGAAGCCCGCCGGGCAGGTGAAGCCGGTCTTCATGCCATCGGCGCCGGGATAGCGGCCCAGCAGGCCGTTATGGGTGGGGATGATCTGAGGCCCCAGCCGCAGGGCGCCGATGCCGTAGTAGTCAGAATATTCGGGAAAGTCGCGAAACAGGGCCCTGCCGACAATCGCCATGTCCCGGGCCGAGGAATAGTGATTGTCATGGTGCAACCCGTTGGGGTTCACGAAATGGGATTCGTTCATGCCGAGCCGGGCGGCGGCGGCGTTCATCTGATCGGAGAAACCCTCAACGGAGCCGCCAAGCCCCTCGGCGATGGTCACCGCGATGTCATTGGCCGATTTCACCATCAGAATCTTCAGGGCGTTGTCGAGGGTGACCTCCGAGCCCGGGTTGAAGCCCATCTTGGAGGCGGGCATGCGGGCGGCGCGCATGGACACGACAATGGGCGTATCCAGCGTCACCCGCTTCTCCCGCACGGCGCTGAGGGCCACATAAAGCGTCATCAGCTTGGTGAGCGAGGCGGGATACCAGCGATGGGTGGATTCCTGTTCGAGCACGACCCTGCCGGACGCCGCTTCAAGCACGATGAAGGGCGTCGCCTTCGCCTGGGCGGCGGCGCAAGCCAGACCCGCCAAAGACCATGCGGCCAGCTTCAAAAATCGGTTCTGGATGCGCATTTCACCCTTTTTCCGGTAGATGCGGACGCGAAGAACTCGGCCTGACAGGGGCCCATGGCGAATCCTTGAACGAGGTCCGCCATGACGCGCATTGGTAGCCGCCCCCGGCCAAAATGCAAAGCATCGCCGGGAGCGCGCCTGCGGAGGCGCGAGGCCTTCTTGCAGCGCCATGCGGCGAAATCGTGGCCGCAGCGCTCACTCCCCGGGCGCGCGCGCCTCGATGGCGAGCGCATGCACGCCCGCGCGCAGATCCTCGGCGAGGATCTCGTTGATCAACCGATGGCGGGCGATGCGGGTCTTGCCAGCGAAGGCGTCGGACACCACTTTGACTGTGAAGTGGGTTTCGCTCGCTGACATCGCGCCGGGATGGCCCGACGCGGGATGGCCGATGTGTCCCGCATGCTTGTGGGAGTCATCGATCACCTCAAGGGCGAGGGGCGCGAGGGCCGCCGCCAGCTTGCCTTCGATTCGTGCCTTCACGCTCATTCCCGAGCCTCCATTCATGGGCCCCCCTGGGGGCCACGCCTTCAGCGAAGTTTCGCCCGGCGACGCCGTGCTGCTTGCGGAGCAAGGTTTACACCCATAATGTCTCATCCATGAATCTGAATTCTCCTCTCTTCGACCGAATCAGGACGAAGTCCAAGCAGGCGCCGGTGATCGAGCCGAAGCCCAAGCAGGCCTGCGCCCATCCCGGCTGCGCGGCTGCGGGGGAATTCAAGGCCCCCATGGGCCGGTTGCGGGAGGGGCAATATTTCTGCTTCTGCCTCGACCATGTGCGCGAATACAACGCCACCTACAATTATTTCAACGGGATGAGCGACAACGACGTCGCCCGCTTCCAGAAGGAGGCGGTGATTGGTCACCGGCCCACCTGGTCCATGGGGGTCAACCGCGCCGCCCGGGGCTTCCGCGAAGATGGGGTCGATCCCGTGGTCGATCCGCTCGGCATGTTCCGCGCCGGGATGGGCGCAGGCGCCGCCAACGCGCCGCGCCCCCCCAAATTCGGCCTCGCTGTCATGAAGGCCCTCGGCACGCTGGGCCTTGACGACACGGCGGATGCGGAGAAGATCAAGACCCGGTACAAGGAATGGGTGAAAAGACTGCATCCGGACGCCAACGGCGGCGACCGGTCGATGGAAGAGAAATTGCGCGAGATCATCCAGGCCTATAATTATCTCAGAACAGCCAAGCTCGTCTGACGGCGTGCAAGGCATTCCAGCCGGGATTCCGGCGACACCACCCGCGGGGCTCCATCCCCAGGGCCAGCGCTTGCGCCCCTTCGTGAAGCGGACGGGTATGGAGGAATGATGCAAACCGCCAAGACCACAACGCCCGGCATGCCCGACAAGAAAATCTCGGTACGCGACACCTTCCATATCGATTCCGACATGGAGACCCCCGCCTATTCCGAGCGTACGGAACATGTGCCTGATCTTGATCCGGACTATCTGTTCGACAAGCCCACCACGCTGGCCATTCTCGCGGGCTTCGCGCGCAACCGCCGTGTGATGGTGACCGGCTATCACGGCACGGGCAAATCGACGCATATTGAGCAGGTCGCCGCCCGTCTCAACTGGCCCTGCGTGCGCATCAACCTTGACAGTCATGTCTCGCGCATCGACCTCGTGGGCAAGGACGCCATCGTGCTCAAGGATGGCAAGCAGATCACGGAATTCCGTGACGGCATCCTGCCCTGGGCCCTGCAGAACAATATCGCGCTCTGCTTCGATGAATATGACGCGGGCCGTCCCGACGTGATGTTCGTGATCCAGCGCGTGCTGGAGCTCTCTGGCCGCCTGACCCTGCTCGACCAGAACCGGGTCATTCGCCCCCATCCCGCCTTCCGCCTCTTCTCCACCGCTAATACGGTGGGCCTTGGCGACACCTCGGGCCTCTATCACGGCACCCAGCAGATCAACCAGGGCCAGATGGACCGCTGGTCCATCGTCACCACCCTGAACTATCTGCCCCATGACAATGAGGTGGATATCGTTCTGGCGAAATCGCCCCAGTACAAGGGCACGAAGGAAGGCCGCGACACCGTCAACAAGATGGTGCGCGTGGCGGACCTGACCCGCAACGCCTTCATCGGCGGCGACCTCTCCACCGTCATGAGCCCGCGCACGGTCATCACCTGGGCCGAGAACGCCGACATCTTCAAGGACATCGGCTTCGCCTTCCGGCTCACCTTCCTCAACAAGTGCGATGAGCTGGAGCGTCCGCTGGTGGCGGAGTTCTATCAGCGTTGCTTCGGACAGGAACTGCCCGAGAGCTCCGTGAATGTCGCGCTGACCTGAGCCATGAGCACCAACCGCAAGCCGCCACAAAAGTCCGAAGCCCCGCAAGAGCCCTTCAAACGGGCCGTGGCTAGCTGCTTGCGGGCCATGGCCCAGAACAAGGATCTCGAGGTGAGCTTCGCCTCGGAACGCCCCTCGCTCACGGGCGCGGGCGAGAGCGCCAAGGCGCGCCTGCCCGAGCCCGCCCGCAAGCTGTCTCCGCGTGAGGCCGCCATCGTGCGCGGCCATGCGGATTCCATGGCCCTGCGCATGGCCTGCCATGACGCCAATGTGCACAAGCGCCTCGTGCCCAAGGGGCAGGAAGCCCGCTCGATCTTCGATGCGGTGGAGCAGGCGCGGGTGGAGTCCATCGGCGCCCGGCGCATGGAGGGCGTGGCCTCCAACCTCGGGGCCATGCTGGAGGACCGCTATCATCGCGGCGCCTATGCGGAGGTCACCGACCGTGCGGACGCCCCGTTGGAGGACGCCGTGGCCATGATGGTGCGCGAGCGCCTGAGCGGCCTCAAGATCCCCGCCGCCGCCCAGAAGATCGTCGACGTCTGGCGTCCGATCATCGAGAGCCGCGCGGGCAAGGAGCTCGACCAGCTCACCGATTCCATCGAAAACCAGCGCGCCTTCGGCAAGGCCGTTCACAAGCTGCTGGCCTCCCTCGACATGATGGACCAGGAGGCCCTCGACCACGACGACACCGGCGAGGAATCCGGCGACGAGGAGCCCAACGACAAGCCCCAGGAGGCCGAGGGCGAGGGCGAGGAGAACGAGTCCGGCAGCGCCACGGAAATGGAGAGCGCCGAGGGCTCGGACGACGATCTGCAGGAAGGCGAGATGGATTCCGCCGAGGCGCCGGCGGGCGAATTGCCCGAGGATGGCGAAGAGGGCGATTCCGACGAGGCCTCCGAGGCCAAGCGCCCGCCCACCATGTCCGGCCACGACATGCGCGGGCCCGACTACAAGGCCTTCACCACCAAATTCGACGAGATGATTCTGGCCGAAGACCTCTGCGAGCCCGAGGAGCTGGAGCGCCTGCGCGCCTATCTCGACAAGCAGCTGCAGAACATGTCCAGCATCGTGGCGCGGCTCGCCAACCGCCTGCAGCGCCGCCTGATGGCCCAGCAGAACCGCGCCTGGGAATTCGACCTCGAAGAGGGCATGCTCGATCCCGCGCGCCTGTCGCGCATCATCATCGATCCCCAGCAGCCCCTGTCCTTCAAGCGCGAGAAGGACACGAATTTCCGCGACACGGTCGTGACCCTGGTGCTCGACAATTCCGGCTCCATGCGCGGGCGCCCCATCACGGTGGCGGCGAGCTGCGCGGATATTCTGGCCCGCACCCTCGAGCGCTGCGGCGTGAAGGTGGAGATTCTCGGCTTCACCACCCGCGCCTGGAAGGGCGGCCAATCGCGCGAGGCCTGGCTGCAATCGGGCAAGCCGATCAATCCCGGTCGCCTGAACGATCTGCGCCACATCATCTACAAATCCGCCGACGCCCCCTGGCGGCGCGCCCGGCGCAACCTCGGGCTCATGATGCGCGAGGGCCTGCTGAAGGAGAATATCGACGGCGAGGCGCTGGATTGGGCGCATCAGCGCCTGCTCGGTCGTCCCGAGCAGCGGCGCATCCTCATGATGATCTCCGACGGCGCGCCGGTGGATGATTCCACCCTGTCGGTGAATGCGGGCAATTATCTGGAGCGCCACCTGCGCCGGGTGATCGAGGAGATCGAAACCCGCTCGCCGGTGGAGCTGATCGCCATCGGCATCGGCCATGACGTGACCCGCTACTATCGCCGCGCGGTCACCATCGTGGACGCGGAGGAGCTGGGCGGCGCCATGACCGAGAAGCTGGCGGAACTCTTCGACGAGACCCCCACCGCCGCGCCCACGCGCCAGCCCATGCGGGCGGCGCCTGGAACGCGCACGGGATCGAAGCCCGTGCGGGCGGCGTCCTGAGGGATTGAACGGCAGGCGGGGCGTAAGCCCCGTTTTGCGTTTGGGACGGAGCGCTTGAAGGCGCGAAACGCGGGAAGGCTTTTGCTTTGTCGGCCTCAGCGGTTCAAGGCGACCGCGATCTTGCGCAACAAATGTGAAAATTCATCTGGCTGCCTCTGTTCCGGCGCGGGATAGAGGAGGTCGAGCTGGCGCCCGAAGCGGTCGCGCTGACGCTTGTTCCCAAAGGGGTTCGCGGGGCCCGGCGAATCCGTTGGTGGCGTCTGGTCCGGGCGCCAGGGATCCCGTTGGGTCATTTCGGACAATCGCGGCAAGGTCTCGCTCCAGCTCTGGGTTCAGCTTGAGCATAATGCCCCGGCGACGGCTTGGTTCCCGCTATCTGAGAAAAAGCTGGCGGCGCATCATCGGTCCCAGTTTCGCCATACTGTGAAGTTCAAGTGAACAAGTTATTTCTGAAGTTCGGTGGGTCCCATGGACTGGCGCCTTTTGCAGACCCGGCAGCCCGCTTCGAACCCGGAGCATAAAGAGCCGTCCATATGGGACTGGTTCCATAGCCTGGACTCCCTGAGCGATGTCTTCCGTGCGCTCGGCCGCCTCGCGCTTATCACGCTTCAGGGCCTTTGGTCGTGTCTGCGCATTGTCCTTCAAGTTGTTGTTCTAGTGGGTGGTTTTCTCTGCAGCGGTCCTTGATTCCCAGGAAAATTCCCGCGCCTCTCACCGCCCATCGGCGATGACGCAACCCTCCGGCGCCTCAGCCCTATCCAGCACCGCCACCACCGTTCTGGCGATGATCATGTTGGTGCGCGCCAGCCCCTCGCGGGTCGAGGCGGCGGAATGGGGCATGCCCACCACATTGGGGAGAGCCAGCAGCGCCTGCGCCACCGGTTTCATCTCGGGATCCGCCTCGCCCTCGTAGACGTCGAGTCCCGCCCCGCCGAGATGGCCGCTGCGCAGGGCCTCCAGCAGGGCCCGGTCGTCCACCAGCCCGCCGCGCGCGGTGTTGATGAGGATCGCGCCGGGCTTCATGGCGGCCAGCTCCGCCGCGCCGATGAGATGGCGGGTCTGAGGCGTCAGAGGCGCGTGGATGCTCACATAGTCGCTGTCCCGCAAGAGCGTCGCCAGATCGGTGAAGGCGACGCCCTGCGTTTCACCCCAGGCAAGGTTGGGGTGAGGAGTCACAGCAAGTAGTATCGTTTCGAAACCTTTCAGCCGCTGCGCCAGGGCTCGCCCCGAGCGGCCCATGCCGATGATTCCGACCGTCTTGCGATAGAGATCCGTGCTCACCCGGATCGACCAGTCCCCGGAAAGCATGGCGTTCTGCTGCTCGCGCATGCGCCGTCCCACCGCCAGCATGAGGCCGACCGCTGCATCCGCCACCGAGGCGTCGTTGCCGCCCGTGGCGATGGCGGCCACGCGGCCCGCCGCTTTGATGGAATCCGTATCGAGTCGCTCATATCCCACGCCCCGCCGGGCGAAAACCCGGCATTCTGGCAGGGCGGCCACGAGATCGCGGGTCACATGGGGAGCGGGGCCGATGATCCATCCCTCTGCTCCCGACAACAGCGCCCGAAGATCCTCATCCGAATGCTGCGCCTCGGGCTTGGCGGGCAGCACGGGATCGCAGCTATGGGCGCGCAGATAGTCCAGCGCCGCCCCATCGAAATTCGGCGGGGTGACGACGACCTTGCGCAGCCCGCTCATGTCAGCGCCGCAGCAGGGAGACGCCAGTCATTTCAGCTGGTTTGGGCAGGCCCATCATGTCGAGCATGGTGGGGGCGAGATCGGCGAGGCGCCCATTGGCGAGGGAGGCCGCGCCCGTCCTCATGGCGATGACCGGCACGGGGTTGGTGGTGTGGGCGGTGTGCGGGCCGCCTGTTTCGGGGTCGCGCATCATTTCGCAATTGCCGTGGTCGGCGGTGACGAGCAGGGCGCCGCCCGCCCGGTTCAGGGCCTCCACGATGCGCCCCAGCCCCGCATCCACCGTCTCCACCGCCGTGATGGCGGCGGGCAGCACGCCCGTATGGCCGACCATGTCGGGATTGGCGAAGTTCAGCACGATCATGTCGTATTTGCCCGAATCAATGGCGTCCACGGCCTTCTGGGTCAGTTCGGGCGCGGACATTTCGGGCTGGAGGTCATAGGTCGCGACCTTGGGGGAGGGGACCATGGTGCGGTCCTCGCCCGCATAGGGGCGCTCCTCGCCGCCGTTGAGGAAATAGGTGACATGGGGATATTTCTCGGTCTCGGCCATGCGCAACTGGGTGCGGCCCGCATCCGCCACCACCTTGCCCAAGACATTGTCGAGGCTCTGGGGGGCGAAGAGCGTGCTCATGAAACGGTCGAGGTCGGTGCTGTACTGGGTGAGGCCAGCGGCGGCGGCGAAATGCACCACCTTCTGGCGCGCGAAGCCTGTGAAAGCGGGGTCGAGCATGGCGCCCAGCAATTCACGCACCCGGTCGGCGCGGAAGTTGAAGCAGAGCACCCCATCCCCGTCCTTCATGCCCTGATAGTCCCCGACCACGGCGGGGTCGATGAATTCGTCGCTCTTGTCATGGGCATAGGCGTCAGCCACCACCGCCAGCGGATCGGGGAAGCGCGGCGCCTGCGCGCTCACCAGCAGATCATAGGCCCGGGACACCCGCTCCCAGCGATTGTCGCGATCCATGGCGTAGTAGCGCCCGCAGACCGTGGCCACGGTGACGGAGGGCGGCAATGCGGCCAGAAGGCGCTTGAGGTCTTCGTCACTCGAGCGGGGCGGGGTGTCGCGGCCATCGGTGAAGGCGTGGAGATAGGTGCGCACGCCCGCTGAGGCCACATAGGCCGCCAGCGCCGCCGCATGGTCCTGATGGGAATGGACGCCGCCGGGCGAGACCAGCCCCAGCAGATGACAGGCGCCGCCGGACTGGCGCAGGGCCTCGATGAAGGCATTGAGCTCAGGGATCTGCGCCAGCCCGCCGCTCTCCACCGTATCGGACACGCGCGGCAGATCCTGCATCACCACCCGGCCCGCGCCGATGTTGAGGTGACCGACTTCGGAATTGCCCATCTGCCCCTTGGGCAGGCCCACATCCTTGCCCGACGTGTCGAGGAGGGCGTGGGGACTGTTGGCCCAGAGCGCGTCGAAGGTGGGGGTCCTGGCCTGCCGCACCGCATTGTCGGCGATCTCGTCCCGCCAGCCCCAACCATCGAGAACGACAAGCATGACCGGACGATGCTTCTGCATGGGGGAATCCTCTGGGGGGTGGACGCGGGCGGGTTCTAGCGGGGAATGGGGGTTGGTTCAACAGATGGGTATCCCCGGCGGGAATTACCCCTCACCCCACCAACCCAGCCACATACCCGCCAATCGCCAGCGACGACGTGAGCCCCGGCGATTCAATCCCGAACAGGTTCACCAGCCCCGCAACCCCATGGTCGCGGGGGCCTTCGATGACGAAATCCTGGCCCGGCGCGCCCGGGGGGACGATCTTGGGGCGGATGCCGGAATAGGCGGGTTGCAGGGCGCCGGACGGCAGATCCGGCCAGTAGCGGCGGATGGCGGCGTAGAAGCTGTCGCCCCGGCGCGGGTCCACCTGATAGTCGATCTCCTCCACCCATTCCACATCCGGCCCGAAGCGGGCCTGCCCCGCCAGATCCAGCGTCAGATGGGTGCCCAGCCCCCCGGGCACGGGCACGGGATAGATGAGCCTTGCAAAGGGCGAGCGGCCCGCGAGGGTGAAATAATTGCCCTTGGCCCACCAGGTCCCGGGGATGCGCTCGGGGGATAAGCCCTCGATGCGCCGGGCCAGGGCTGGCGCCCCCAGCCCCGCCGCATTGATGAAGAGCTTCGCGCGCAGCCCCATGGGCTCGGCGCCGCCCGTCTCGATCTCGATACCCCCTGCCGTCACGCGCCCGCCCAGCACGGGGGTCTCGCACACCAGCGTCGCCCCATGGGCCTCCGCATCGCCCAGCAGGCTCAGCATATAGGCGTGGCTGTCGATGATGCCCGTAGAGGGGGAGAGCAGGGCGCCGGTGCAGGAGAGCGCGGGCTCCAGAGCCTGCGCCTGCGCCGCGCTCAGCAGTTCCATATCCTCCACGCCATTGACGGCGGCGCGCGCGCGGATGCCCGCCAGCTTCTCCAGCTCCGCCGCGTCGGTAGCGACGATCAGCTTGCCGCAGCGCCTGTGCGGCAGGCCGCGCTCGCGGAGATATTCGTAGAGCCCCCGGCGGCCCTCCACGCAGAAGCGGGCCATGAGGCTCCCATGGGGATAATAGATGCCGGCATGGATGACCTCGCTGTTGCGGGCGGAGGTCTCCCTGCCGAAGCTCTCGGCCTTGTCGAGGATGAGCACCTCGCGTCCGGCCAACGCCAGCGCGCGGGCGACCGCCAGCCCCACCACGCCCGCGCCCGCGACGATGCAATCGACCTCTTCCAAGCCGGACTCCCGTGGTTCAGAGCGAACCCATTTTCCCGGCGCGGTAATCGGCCATGGCCTGGCGGATCTCGTCCTGGCTGTTCATGACGAAGGGCCCATAGGCCACCACCGGCTCGTCGATGGGCTCGCCCCCCAGCAGCAGCAGGATGGCGTCGTCCAGCGCCTCGATCTCGATGGTCGCGCCCGCATGGCTGAACATGACGAAGCGCGAGGCGGCGACTTCGGTCTCGCCATTGATCTTCACCTTGCCCGCCAGCACCGGCAGCAGGGCGGTGTCGCCCTCGTTGAGGCTGAGGGTGGTGCGGTCGCCCGCTTTCAGCCTGACATCCCAGACCTGCACGGGGGTGAAGGTGGTGGCGGGGCCGCGCGCGCCCCCAAATTCGCCCGCAATCACCCGCACCACGCCGCCGCCCACGGGCACATCGGGGATCTGCTCCTTGCGGATGTCCTGATAATGGGGCGGCGCCGACTTGTCGCGCTTTGGTAAATTCACCCAGAGCTGGGACATGGAGACCACGCCGCCGCGCTTGGCCGCCGCGCGCGAGTGGAACTCCTCATGCACGAGGCCAGAGCCCGCCGTCATCCACTGGACGTCTCCGGGGCCGATGCAGCCGATGGCGCCGGTGGAGTCGCGGTGCTCCACCTCCCCGTCATAGACGATGGTGACAGTCTCGAAGCCCTTGTGCGGGTGAGGCCCCACGCCCGGGGGCTTGTCCGAAGGGCGGAACATGGCGGGGGCGGCGTAATCGAGCATCAGGAAGGGGCTGATCTCCCGCTGGAAGGCGAGATCGGCGAAGAGCGGGCGCACCAGAAAGCCATCGCCCACCCAATGGGGCTGGGGCGAGTCGATGATGCGCGTGATGGTTTTTTGCTGCGAGGACTTTTTCTGCGAGGACATGGGGTTCAGCCTTTGTGAAGGGAATGGGCCGTCATGCCCTCGCAGATAGGTGTTAACTCAGGCTTCGTCCACGATGGGGTTGCGAAGCAGGCCGACAGCCTCGATCTCGACCTCGACCACATCGCCCTTTTTCATCCAGAGCTGGGGCTTGCGGCCATGGCCGACGCCCGCAGGCGTGCCCATGACCAGCAGGTCGCCGGGCTCGAGGGTGATGCCCTTGGTGATATAGACAAGGGTGTCCACCACGTTGAAGGACATGTTCTTGGTGTTGTCGATCTGCACGGTCTGGCCGTTCAGGCGGCACTCGATCTTGAGGCCTGAGGCGCCGGGCGGCAACTCGTCCGAGCTGACGAAGGCCGGGCCGAAGCTGCCGGACTTGTCGAAGTTCTTGCCCATGGTCCACTGGATCGTGTGGCGCTGGAAATCGCGGATCGAGCCATCGTTGAAGACCGAATAGCCCGCGACGCAATCAAGGGCGTTTTCCGCCGTCAGATGCCGCGCGCGCGTGCCGATGATGGCGACCAGCTCCGCCTCGTAGTCGAACTGGATGGAGGTGGTTGGCCGCACGAGCCCGTCATTGGCCGCCACCAGCGAGGTCATGCCGCGCATGAACAGGGTGGGATAATCAGGCCGCTGGAAGGGACCCTCGTTCACATGCTCGATGTAGTTGAGGCCGAGGCAGATGATCTTGCCGGGGGTCTCCACGGGCATGCGCAGGGTGATGGCCGAGAGCTTCACATGATGGGCGGGCGTGGCGCGCTCGCCAATGGCCTTGAGGGCGCCAAGGCCCGGGCCGCGCAGCACGGCGCCGAGTTCACGCGGCGCGCTGGCGTCCACGGCGCTGAGGTCGATGACATCATCGCCAACGAGAATGCCAAGGCCCGGTCCGTCCGCGCGGTCGAATGCTACGATTTTCATGTCAGCTCCCTCACTTTGATGGGAGGGAGGAATAACGGGCGGGCGCGTGTGGTCAAGCCTGCAGATGGTGCGTGGGGTTGAAAACCGCCAGCAAATAAATTCGGGGACGCCTGAGCGTCCCCGGGGTTTAAAAGCTCGGTTCGCCGTGTCCGGACAAACCGGAGGTTCCCCGAGGGGTTTTCATAGATCTAAAATCTACCCTTTCAAGCAAAGGTCAAGTGAATTCTGACTCGCCCTATTCCGCCGCGAGCTTGCCCGCCGCGTGGTCGAAATCGCGCCAGTCGATGGATTTGGGCACGATGCGCTCCCAGGAGGCGAGCTTCAGAAACTCTTCTTCCGACATACCCAGCGCAGGCGGCTGCTTTTTGGTCGCCATGAAGTCGCGCACGGCCTTCACCATCACCCGGCGGAACTCCACGATGGCCAGATCGCTCGCGCCCAGCTTCTCGTGGGAGCGGTCGGCGATGGCGCCCATGCTCTCCTGCATGACGATGTCCTGATTGGGAAAGCCGCGAATGCCGGTGAAGCTGCCCAGCTTCATGGCCGAGCGGTCCTGCCCGTAGTTGACGCTGGCGTCCTGGATCTTGCGATAGTGGGGGTCGAGGTCGATGCCCAGCTGCCCGCCGGTGAACTTGCGCCAGGCCTCCTGATCGACGCCCTCGCCGGTGTCGGTCCAGGCGGTGAGGTAGATGATGTTGTGGGTGTCGTCCACCGGCACGCTCATCTGGTGGACATTGTAGACATTGTTGGGGGGAATCAGCACGTTGAAGGGCGCCACGAAGAGCGTCACGCGCACATAGTCGCTGGTGGCGGCGTTCTGGATGGGGCGGCGCAGGGCGGCGTAGCGGAAGCCGTAGTCGGTCTCCTGAGCCTGCAAGCGGGGCGACTTGTCGGTGGTCGGGCGCTGCCAGGCGGTGCCGGTGGCGGTGGAGCTGTTGACGCGGGCCGCCGGCATATCCGTGGAATGCAGGCTGGAGGAATGGGCGGAATCGATGGCGCCCTCAAGCCCCTGCGCCCAGTTGCAGTCGATCACCACCTTCAGATGGGAGATGCGGGTGGTGTCGCTGGGGGCGAAGATTGGCCGTTGGAAGGGGGGCATCTCCTCCGCCGGACCCATGTAGGTCCAGACGACGCCGCCGCATTCCTGAACCGGATAGGCGCGATGTTTCACCTTCTCGCAGAGGGTGCTGCCCGCAGGCTCGGAGGACATGTCGACGCAATTGCCCTCCACGTCGAATTTCCAGCCGTGATAGAGGCAGCGCAAGCCGCCTTCCTCATTACGCCCGAAGAAGAGGGACGCCTTGCGATGGGGGCACTTCTCGGCCATCAGGCCCACGCGCCCGTCAGAATCGCGAAAGGCGACGAGATTTTCGCCCAGAAGCCGCACCCGCACGGGGTCGCAATCGGGCTCTGGCACCTCCTCGATGAGGCAGGCGGGCAGCCAGTAGCGACGCATCATCTGGCCCATGGGGGCGTCGCCCTCGACGCGGCAGAGCAGGTCATTTTCGTCTGGGGTCAGCATGGCGTCCTCCCGATGGACAACTTAGCGATCTAAAGTAATGATATCGCCGGTTCGGGCCGGTGTCGAGCGGGCCCTCTCACAAAAGCCGCAGCCTCACCCTACCGGCACCCCTCCAGCTTGCTGGCGGCGTTCTCCACCACGAAGGGGCCGAGCTTTTCCGTGGCGTCATCCACATATTCGTTGTTCACGAGTAGGTCCGCGCTGACCTCCTTCGTGGCGAGGCCCTCGCTGATGTAATATTTCTGCATGTCGAGCAGGCTCGGCATATTGATGCGGCCATTCACGTTGCGGGCGGGCCAGGGGGTGTTCTCGATGATGTCCGGGCGCTCCTCGAGGCCGGTGCGGATGATCATGTCGATGATGTCCTGCCGGTTCTTGCCGCCATGATAGGCCTGGCAATAGTCGCGCACCGCCTTGGAGTAGGCCAGATAATAGCGGCGCATCAACTCCTTGTTCTTGCCCGCCCAATCCGTGTTCACCATGTTGACGGCGATGGTCATGGGCCGGGGATCGGCGAAGTCGTCAGGGTCGGCGAAGAGCTTGGCGATGCCCCGGTCCACATATTGGGAGGCCCAGGGCTGGATCACCAGCGCCGCGTCCACCGCCTTGTTGGTGAGGGCTATCCCCATGTTGACGAAGGAGAGGATCTTCACATCCACATCCTTCACCCCCACCCCGTCCTTGCGCAGGATCTGGGCGACCTCATAGGTGGTGACCGAGCCCGGCCCATTGGAGGCTATGCTTCGCCCCTTCAGATCGCCGGGCCGCTTGATGACATCGGCGAGATCGGCGCGGATCAACAGCTTGTGATTGAGGGGCGTCGAGACGCGGTCGGAGACGATGGTGATGGGCAGGCCCCGCTCGATGGCGTTGAAATAGCCCACGGAGATGCCACCCTCGATGATCTGCAACTGGCCCTGGGCCAGCAGGGTCATCACATTGGCCGAGGAATCGAGGCTTTCCAGCTCAACCCTGACGCCCGCTTCCCGGAAGTAGCCCTTCTCGACGGCGAGCATGGTGGCTGCGGTGCCAAGCCCCTTCGCCACGCCCACCTTCACGGTGACTTCCTGCGCCTGCGACGCGGCGGTGGTGAACAGGAGCGCCAAAAGGCCGGCGCCCGCTGATTTCAGGCTGTACATGCGATTTCCCTCCCCCGTGGCGCGACTTTGCGCGCCTTCATCGGATGTTCCGCCTCATGAATAACGCTGTGTTTCCGCGCGCACAAGGCGGGCGGCGCTGCGCTGCGCCCCAACAAGAAACCCGGCCGCAATGGGCCGGGTTTGGGGAGCTTGCAGGGAGGCCGGATCTTACCGGCAGCCGTCCAGCTTGCTGGCGGCGTTCTCGACCGTGAAGGGGCCGAGCTTCTCCATGGCCGCGTCCACATATTCGTTGTTCACGAGCTGGTCGACGCTCAACTCCTTCGAGGCGAGGCCTTCCTTGATGTAGTATTTCTGCATGTCCAGCAGCACGGGAATGTTGATGCGGCCATTCACGTTGCGGGCGGGCCAGGGCGTGTTGGCGATGATCTCCGGGCGCTCTTCAAGGCCCGTGCGCACGATGATGTCGATCACGTCCTGCCGGTTCTTGCCGCTATGATAGGCTTGGCAATAGTCACGCACGCCGCGCGAATAGGCGAGGTAGTAGCGGCGCATCAGGTCCTTGTTCTTTCCGGCCCAGTCGGTGTTCACCATGTTGACGGCGATGGTGAGGGGCTTGGGATCGGCGTAATCATCCGGGTCGGCGAAGACCTTGGCGATGCCCTTCTCCACATATTGGGTGGCCCAGGGCTGGATCACCAGCGCGGCGTCCACCGCCTTGTTGGTGAGGGCGACGCCCATGTTCACAAAGGACAGGATCTTGATGTCCACGTCCTTGATGCTCACCCCGTCCTTGCTGAGGATCTTGGCGACTTCGTAGGTGGTCACGGAGCCCGGGCCATTGGAGGCGATGATCTTGCCCTTGAGGTCCCCGGGGGTCTTGATCTTGTCCGCCAGATCCGGACGGATCAGCAGCTTGTGGCTGAGGGGCGTGGAGACGCGGTCGGAGACGATGGTGATCGGCAAGCCGCGTTCGATGGCGTTGAAATAGCCAACGGAGATGCCGCCCTCGATGATCTGCAGCTGGCCCTGGGCAAGAAGCGCCATCACATTGGCGG